>JAFXOC010000300.1 GCA_017529085.1 Selenomonadaceae bacterium
TATAAAAATCTGAAAAATTCAGGGTGTATTGGATAACAATTTATCATTTCCTGTTGATAGGAAAGGTCTTTGGCTTCTACGGGGAAATCTCCCGAATGAGCGCGGTACATTTCGCTAAAAGCGGCGCATATCGCGTCTCTTGCTTCTTCGTCTTGGCAGGGCAAAAACAACCGCCGACGCACCACTTCAAAACTTTCGTTCGCCGTTACGGGTTTCCAAATAGATTCCATTCTGCCGAATGTATGCTCTATTTGCGTCAGTACCTGTTGCCCCGCGTCGCCCCCAACTTCGATTTCGGATTCCGGCAAAGACGCTACTACCATACTGCGGCGGCTTGCTTTTGCCGCTTCCGTCAGTTCTTGTATAAACGATATTAAATTATCAAAAGATCCTGCGGGAAGTCCCGTTATGCCATAGAGTTTCTTTGCATACGCCACTAACTCGTCAATAAGTATAAGACACGCTCCGCATTCGTCGAACATATCCCTTAAGGTTTCCGATCCGGGCGATACTCCTCGTTTATCCGCATCTTTTACATAATCGTATAATTTTGGATTTTTTGAAGCGTATGCAAGTTGAGCGGCTATTTCTCCCCATAACGTATTTATCGTAATTCCCGGCATATACGGCGGTCTTTTGGATTTTGCGGGATTTAACGCAGTGCCTACGATTACCGCAACTTGCACGTCTTTCGGAAGTTCGCCGAATCCTGCGGCGGAAAGTATTTCCTGTACGTTTTCCGATTTAGCCGGATCGATTTTACCGTGAAACAGATGATATAACGCCAACATACTGTGGGTTTTACCGCCGCCGAAAGACGTTTTTAACTGTATAACGGGGTCTCCGTCCCCATAATGCAATCTTTTTAACGCTTGCGATAAAAGCCCTTTCATTCCTTCCGTAAGATATGTACGGGAAAAGAACTCTATCGGGTCTAAATATTCCGCGCTGCCTTCGCCTCTTGAAACCTGCGCCAAATCCGCCGCAAACTCCGCCTGTCTATAGCGTCCTTCCGCCACGTCAGGATGTGGGCGCATTACTTCGCGCCAACTTTTAAGCGTGCCGATTGGCTTTTGCATAATGCCCGTATTTGTTTTTGCCTTAACGGGAGCGGATGTCGTCTGCTCTGCGCTCCGTGAGCCTGCGCTGTCTCCATAGGTTTTTTTCCGCCACATATCGCGAAGTTTTATGGTGGATTCGTCGTCAAGCTGTTCACAAAGACGCGCCATTGTGTCTAATGCACGCGCTGTATTGGAATCGTTAAAAGCCGACCACTCCGTATGCGCCCATTGGTTGCGAACGGTATTTATTTCCTTTATCCAATTATAATGATTACGGGAAAGTTTTTTGCTAAAAATTTCCCGCCAATGAATATCCATAAGAATCAAGCAGCATTGCACGTCCATTGAATCGGTCAATTCGGCGTAACTGCCGCTATATGGCAAATTACGTTTTTGGTCGTCATAGAGAACGTTCAAAACTCCTTCTTGCCACCAATTTTTTTTCGTATAACGCGCCATAAGTTCCATAGCAACATAAGGCGCAAGCACCTCTCTTAAAATCGTGTTCAACGCTTTCCCGACAAGTTCGTGATTTGCTTCGTTCAATTTTGTTTCACCACCATTGGTCTGTCTATATGTTCTGCACTAAAATACTTTCCTGTTTGCGTAGCTAGATTTTCTACCTCAACCTTACAATTTAGCCAAGCCAACTTTTTTTGTATGCTTTTTTTATGGCTGTCATAACCATTTTTTGAGTTTTACTATGTGATTCAAAATTACCTTCCAGAAAAAGAATTATTCGCAAAGACGGGAGGTTACTTTGCATAAGCATAGAAAGAATGGTTTGACCTGCTGTTAATTGATTCTGCAAATGGCGTTTCGTCGTCGCGCCTGCCAAACAAGCTAAAGTCATAGCTACCTTTTCAGCTATTTCTATATCAAGACTGTCCATTCTTTCGTAGTTTGTTCCATACTTATGTTTATTAAGGCGAACTTTCCATTTGGTATTCGCTTCTCTGCCACGAAAATCTTTAACTTCTAAGAAAATAATTTCACTACTGTTCATAGCTAAAAAATCAATACCTTTAGCATAGGGTAATTGATTGAAGTATTGTCTATAAAACGGCGTATCGTCAAACTTTATCACATTGTATTTATTGGGAAATTCAAAGTCAATATTACCCTCAATCATCGTAAAACAACTCCTGCTCACGATCATACACAGCATCGAATTCTTCCATGATGGCATTATGTTCTAAATCCGCTATATTGTCCGATTCATTGCATAAAATGTTCTGTCTGACCTCATCATGGTAGAGTGAAAAGAATTTTACATAGAGTTTCTTGCTTTTTTGCTTTCTCTGTTCCAAGTCAAATGCTTGTTGCACGAAATAACTGTGTGTTGACACAAATACCTGCACACCCATATTGGCAAGTTCACATAAAGCCATAACGATATTTGGAATCATTCTGGGATTCATATTGCTTTCAGGTTCATCCCAAAATACAATGCTGTTTTTATTTAAACTATCTGATTGAATCAAGTACATAATGGTAGCCAATTTTCGATATCCTTCTGATACAAGCCCCATCTCAAAGTTACCTACGCCGTCAACAGCAAGATAAAACTTTTTATCTTTTTGCAACACGCGACCATTTACTATATTTCCTATTTTTTTTAGAACTATATTTTGTTCTGTTCTATTCTTGCCTTTTTTCAATGGTTTTTCCAAAAGATAACATAAATCTGCATAAGTTTCTTCAAAAGCAATTTGGTAATCACGATACAATGCGCCAAAATTTTCCGTAGAAGAAATAATCTCCTTCGGTGGAAGATAAATCGGCTCACAAAGGAAATCACTATTCGGTGCTTGATTATAACTTATGTCCATGTGATTTTTTTGATGACTGTTGAATTCTATAGTGCATTTATCCTTGCTAAGATTAGAAAATGTAACAGAAATTTTGGCTGTATTCATTCCTTGTTTACGATTGACCAGTCTGCCAATGTTATTGTCATCGGGACGAAATACCCCTTGAAATTTTTGCACAAAATAACGTTCGCGACTTTCCTTAGTAAGATTTTTTTCCTTTTTTGCCCCCGACATTGCCTTTAACGACGAATATAAAACTTTTAGTAGTGCCGTTTTCCCGGTAGCATTTTCCCCACTGATGATATTTATATGTTTTGAAAATGACAAGTGTAAATCATGAAAAACCATAAAATTTGACAACGTTACATCGGCAATTTTTCCTTCTTTAAAAAGCATACACTACACCTTCCTTTATCAAAAATTCAAAGTTACAGCCTCTACGCCACCATTTTTAAGTTCTTCCCGCCTTATCTCAATATCCGTCCATGAGATGACAAGATTGTTATACCCCGTGCCTTCCTGCGCCCAGCCTTTCTTGTCTGCTATTTGATATAGGCGATAGGCAAAGTTTTTGATATTCTCTCCGCCGGACATATAATTTACCAAAAGTTTGGCAGAGCCTTCAATGCCGTTTTTTGCAAGCTCCCGTACCAGAATTTGCGTCCATATCCACAGACTGTCTCCATCCTTTGGCGTAGGAAGTTCGTTTCGATCGCATAATCTGACCTTCCCCTTGGCGGCTTTTACAATGCCCATGTCAACCAGCTTATTCATCGCGACATTCTTCGCCCGCGCCAATATGTCCGCATCTCCGAAAGACATTTCGTTAAACCCGCATTGAGTGTATAAATCAACGGCAAAACGACTTTCTGCGTCAATATTTTCGCCTTGCCCGTGAAAATAATCGTCTAACGCTTGATTTATAAGTTTTAATGCGCTTCTAACGGTCATAGGCGTACCGTCCGCGTCAAGCACCGCGCTATAACGGGAAAATACGCTGATACCGGGACCTATTGCTGACTGCGCCATATCAACCGGGGCGATATTGGATTTTTGTAAATTTTCGAGAGAAGTTTCCAATTCGCTTTTGAGCTCGCGTAAAAAGTTTTTGCGCGAACAAGTGGCGGCGGTTGCTTCACGCTTGCGACATACTAGGACTATTGAGGAGGCTAGGGCGTTTGTGTTGATAGCCACACTTCTTCCCGGGCGTTCCGTTCGCATAGGCCATGTGCCGTTTACAGAAAATCCAGCAGAAATTATCGCGTTAAGCATTGTTTCCCAACCAGATGAAGCTATTCCATCATTTTCTGTATCGTTTTGTTTAAAAGCATAATAAATACTCAATGGTATATCTTCACTTGAATAATTATATATTTGTTTGAATACATTACTCATACCGTTTTCAAAAAATTCTTTGGCTTTCTGTTTGTTACCATTAAAACGATAAGGTGTAGCAACTAATTCATCTGCTTTAGGCACGAGCATAGTAGAGAAAATTTCGGGATAAATATTTTTTAAATTTGTGCGTAACCATACATAAAAAAAATCAGATAAATCTGCATAAGCTATATTATCATAATAAGGTGGGTCCGTAGAAATTACCAATCCTTGAAAATTATTATTTTTAGTAGCATTACTATGTAAAACATTTCCAAAATTATTTGCAGGA
>JAFXOC010000301.1 GCA_017529085.1 Selenomonadaceae bacterium
ATGGCTTGATAGCGCTCCTGAGTCCGGGTGTCTGCGGCAATCCCATCTCGTCCATCCATATAGAGATGAGGTCGGCGCGGAACTCTTCACTGTAGAGTTCAATGTCAAGGAGCCAATTATCCTCCGGCGTTTCGTAGGCAAAGGGTGAGTAGAGAAGATAATTGCTCTCCGTATCATCAACGCCTAGTAGTTTTTTTACAGCAAAGTAATTCGTCCCCGTGAGAACGACTATCTTTGCGTTCTCCAATGAAATCTCCGCTATTTTATCGGCAAACTCCCGCTCTTCGTCAAGCCAAACGATAATGCGACGTTTGTAAAACTCCGGCAAAGGCTCGGCAAAGCGTCTGTTCAGGTCGGCGGTAATCTGTTCTGTGTCCATATTAATCCTCTTTTATAGTTGACAGCAATTAGCGGTTAGTCTACACATTAACCGCACCTCACTTGATTTTGGTCAGCATATCTTTAAAAATGGCATAATTATGACTCAAGCTGTTATCAAATGGACTGTGATTATGTACCCAACTTGCTGACTGGCTTTATTGGGTACTGTCCGTAAGTTGTATCGTCATTCCATTCATTGATATTTACGACATTCACAGATTCAATCAGCTTAATGCCTGTACCAGCTAGTTCCTGTAATTTGAATGGAAGGAATTTTTTTAGGCGATTTCGTAACATTTTGCGAGAAACAGAATCACCCTTTGGATACTCTAACACAAAAATATAGTGTATGGGCTTTGCTTTTCCCAATAATCGTAGGTAATGCAAAGAATCATAGTATTTGCTAACAATTTTATTAAATTTATCCTGTTGAAAAGGATTATATTCATTGTCTGCATTTTCGTGTTCACGTGCTTCCGGTATATTTGCATTTTTATATTCTACCAACAGAATGCTATCTACCGTTTCAATTATAAAATCAGCATCGCATAGTATATTCGGTAATTTGCATTCATGATAGATTTTATGTATTTCATCACTTGCCCAAATTGCATTTCTGCAATCCATTCCGTAATTTTTCTTCTCTTCTATCAAAAAATCAGGCATGATTTTACCTCACATATCATATATCTCGTCCAGAAGTTTATTGAACGCTGCAATGATAGCGTTATTTTTCAAGTCGGCGAATTTATATGCCTTTTCGTATTGCAAATTGCCTGTATTGTGGTCATGCGAAAGGGAATGGAACACAATACTATCTTCCGTTGTCTTCTTTACCTCAAAATAGTTTGCAATCATGTAGTCATGCGTAGAAATAAAAATCTGTACGCCCTTACGCTGAAGCTCTAACAACATCTCTACAATGGTAGAGATATATGCAGGATTAATATTTGCTTCAGGTTCATCCCAAAAGAGAATAGATCCCTTCTCCAAGGTTCCGTTTTTTACAAGTTGCCATAGAAGAGCCATTTTGCGAATCCCCTCTGCAACAAGATTAAACTCCTGCTTGGAGCTGCCGTTAATAAGATAAAATTCATCGCGCTTGACATCGTATTGCACTCTTCCATTGGTTATTTCTTGAATGCGTTTAAGCATTGCGTCCTTGGTTGCATTATTTCTACCAGTAGAAATATCTATTTTTGCTGCATTGATGATGTCTAAATAGGTATCGTCAAAACGAACATTATTCTTCTCTGATGCTGCATTCAGGTTATAACTATGGGACAGTATCTCTTTAGCGGGAATAAAAATACTGCTTAAACCTGCATATGACTCTTCCCAACCACTTTCACCAGTTACATCCGCATCCCATTTTTTTGTTTTGCCATGAAAAGATATGGTTATAATTCTTTCTTGAGCTACATCATGATTGCCTGCAACAATGCGTATCATCGCACCACGGTTTCCTTGCTTCCTTGTAATGAGACGCGAAATCTTGTAATCATCGGGGAGCATTGTTGAAACCAGTTTATAGGCGAATGATGTCTTTTTATTGACACTTTGACAAGCTGAGTACAACACCTTCATAATATGCGTTTTTCCTGTTCCATTTTCACCAATAAACAAATTGATACCGGGACTAAACTCCATTTGATTATTTTCAAATACTGTGTAGTTCTCAAGTTTAATCTTCTTGATAATCATTGCTATCTCCTCACTTTATCTTCGCCAACACGTCCTTAAATATAGCGTAGTTGTACTTTACGCCGTCGTCAAGGTCGATAGCTATCATTTGGTCTGCGAGGTGGTGGATTTTTTCTTCATATATCAGGAGTTCCTTCGCCTTTGCCTCAATAGCGGTAAGTTTCTTGCCGATTTTTACTTTTTCTGCGTTGCTGTCGGCTTTGTCCCTGCGACTTTCTAAATCCGCTATCGCCGTGCGATAACGCGACTGTTGCTCATGCACATAGTCCGTGCGAATACGAGCGATAGTGTCCGGCTTGTAACGGTGCATATATACAAGGCATTTGAAGCCGTTTTTCTTGCCGCTGTCAAAAAGCCAGTAAATCGGGCGTTTTTGGTATGTTTTCACATGGTCGGCATAGAAGCCCGTGAGGAAGTAGTTTCTGATTACCTCCCGAGGCGTGCCCCTGCCGCCAAGAGCATCGGCGACAAACTGCAAATTTTCCTCCAATGTATCCGCGCCATAGACCACTTTAACAAATTCAACAAAACGACCGACAATATCATCATCAAAATATTCATCGTCGCAAATCGGCAAAATAGCGTCACTATCCGGCTGAAATGTTTTGTACTTGCTTCCGTCCCACTCGCCGCCTGCGTAAGCCAGTCCCGGAACATCGAGGGAGTAGCGTCCCATCATGCAGCCTACGGCGTAGGAGATAAGAGACTTTATAACATCTGCTTTCGTCTGAACATAGTTATTGCCCTTCATAGATTCGGGAATTTCCTCTTTCGTATCGTAAATTCTGGCGACGGTTATGTCTTTATCTGCAACTTCCGGGGTTAGTTCGTCCGTGAGGCCGTAGATGTCGATGAAAATGTGGTTGAGTTCTTCTTCGTTGGCTTTTAATTTTTCAAAACGGGCGTTTGTTTCGGCTTTGTAGGATTCGTATTTATCATCAATGCGTTTACCCATTCTTATTCCCCTTTTGCTCTGCCAAATATTTTTTGATCAAAGTAACGACTTCTTCCGCTGTTTCTAATTGCATTTTCGTATCTTCAACCGAAACAATGTAAAAATCCTCATAATCGCTTGCGTTACGAATTAGTTGGGCTTTGTTTATTTCCTTACCCCAACTTGCGGGAAATATTCCCGTATGAATAAAATCCTTGTTAAATTGCCCGATAGTCTGCCCATGACTTTTAAAACCTTTAAATTTTATTGCAAGGCACGCACTAAGCGCATGAAATATAGCATAATAAGCGCGATTATTGGCAATTCGATAACTTTTCTCTTCAAACAATTTCTTTGCCGCACTTAAATCTTCTTTTGCAATCTCAATGCGATACATCGCTAAATCCCAAGCGTTTCCTATATCATCCAGCTCTTTTTTCGTATTCATACAAAGCCACCCCTTCATTCCAAACATTATTATAAAAAGGATGCGCCGATACCCATTTGTTAAAAAAGTCGATATTGCGTACAAAAGTCGTAATATACATATCGTATTTATCGAAATATTTACAATCAATATCCAGCTTATTATCGTCTAAACTCTTAATTTTTTGATTATCTAAATCCACCAAAACCATAATATCGTAATCGGAATCTTCTCTGTAATCGCCCCTGGCGCGAGAACCGAATAAAATCACATAACGCAGGCTATTGCCGTAAATTTTTTTAATTTCTTCGGTATATTCAGAAAGTAACTTGTTTTCCTTATCGGTCATAAAAGTCCCTCCTTTTTTTACTACATCACAAGAGCGGATGCCCCTCAAAATCCCACGAAGTTTCGCGATATTTTGCGTCATTCCACCCAATTTTCCACTGATAAATCCGGCACACGAGAAAACTCTCGTACATTGTTGGTGACAATAGTCAGTTGTTTTGACCGCGCGTGAGCCGCTATTAACATATCCATATTCCCTATAGGGATACCTCGCTTTTCTAAATAAGCGCATATTTTGCCATATTCATAAGCTGCATCTGCGTCAAATGCAATTATTTCCAATGCAGTTAAAAATTCCAAAAGAGCTAATGTATTTTTCTTTTGCATAGAACTTTTTTCTATACCTTTGGTCAATTCAGCAAGCGTTATGGTGGATATGCAAAGACCTTCGTTTATATTACGATGAATTTCGGTCAAAACTGAAACAGGTTGTTGTTTCATAGCATAGATACATATATTGGTATCAAGCATATACTTCATAATTTTTCCCTCGTAGACGGATAATCCGGAGACCTGCCGTCTGCCATAAAATCATCGGTAAATCCGTTGATACCTTCCATAAATGTTTCCCAAACTTTGCTTTTAGGCACAAGTAAAATCACATCGCCAAGTCTTCTAATAACCATTTCATCTTCCTGCAATCTATAATCGGCAGGGAGTTTTATAGCTTTATTTTCTTCATACTCAAATACCTTTGCAGTTTCCATATCAATCCTTCCTTTCAAAAACTAATCTATCATAACAACGGATGCCCCTCAAAATCCCACGAAGTTTCGCGACTGTCCCAGTCGCGATAAAAATTTTGTTAAAATCCTCTTAGTTGGTTTTGTGGGATTAGTATTTGTCGGAAATTAGTTTGCTCATGGTTTCACCTGCTTATTTGTCACCATAATGACTACGGCATTGAAGTACCGTGATTAAAGTATCTTCTGCAGTGTATATAAGTCTATTGGTATCGTCTATACGGCGACTATAAACGCCTATGCGATGCTTGAATTTTTCCGGTTTACCTTCGCCTTGCATAGCACCGTCTCGTTCTATGCTTTTTAAGAGATTGTTTATTTTCTTTACGGTTTTTTTATCCGTATTCTGCCAATAAACATAATCCTGCCAGCCGCCTTCTGCAAAGCAAATTTTACTCACTTTCCATAGCCTCCAGTTCAGCTATGGTTTTGTAAACCACTTTGTCGTTTTTCACTTGCTCCAAACGATTATCAATTATCGCGAGTTCTTCAGCTTCACGGATCGCCTTTATGGTAAGATTGTGAATGTACGCCGATATGCTTAACTTTTTCATATCGGCGATTTTTTGTATAATCTCAACATCATTTGGCGAAAATTCAACCGTTATCGGCATATTATACGCCTCCTTTTTCCAATACACTTACACCAGCGGATGCCTCTCAAAATCCCACGAAGTTTCCCGACGGTCCCAGTCGGCTTTGCTGATGGCGATGTTTTGTTTGACGAGATTATTAACAATATCCACTTTTTCATATATCATAGGCATACTTCTAATATTTTTTACTTGGAAATTGAGTGTGGGATTCATTATAGGAACAAGATGTAAAAAAACCGTACTGTTCAATAGTCCAATAATA
>JAFXOC010000302.1 GCA_017529085.1 Selenomonadaceae bacterium
CGACGATTCAAATGATAACAACGAGCGAGGCAAAAACTTTCTCTATAATTTATTGGAACTTTTGCGGGGCAAAAGCGAACGCATTAACTTTGCAAGGTACGTTTATCTTTTATCCAGATTGGAGCCTGATAAATCATCAGGCAAGAAGGAAAAGGAACGCTATCTTGAATTTGCGAACAAAATGATGCTCTGGCATGAGAACGACGAAGACGTAAGGCAGCTTAAAACCGCTATTTTGCTTTATGTTTATTTGACAAGAAAGGAATGATACGCATGACCGAAAACGAAAGCTATGTTGATGAGGCTAAAGTGGTAATAGAAAAATTAAAGAACGCAAAAAATCAATACGGAAAGCCCATTAAGATTGTTTCAACCTCGCAAATACGCAATTTGCTCTCAATGACCGCCGATATTTACAATCAAGTGAAGTTATCTTCGGCAGACGAACTTACAAAGGATATAAAGGATCAACTGCAATATTTAAGGGTGCGTATCGTGTACGACGCGGGGCGCGAGGAATCGGTCAAGGATTTTGTCAAAACCGGCAAGATTTTAGAAAAATTGAAAGTCGTAAAAACTAAAGAGGACTATATAACGTTCAGCCGATATATGGAAGCGTTGGTGGCTTGGCGCAAATATCTCTGCGAGAAAGACGATTAAGGGGGAATTATAATGTACGGAAAAATTCAAATAACGGGAAAAATTACGGTTAAAACGGGTATGCACATAGGCGGCTCCGATGCTTTTGCTGCTATAGGCGCGGTGGATTCTCCCGTGATTCGGGACGTAAGAACGGGTCAACCCATGCTCCCCGGGAGTTCTTTAAAGGGAAAGATTCGCTCTTTACTGGCAAGAAAATATAACGAACAACCCGTAAATCACGATGATGATGCGCTCATAATCAAACGGCTTTTCGGCTCGGCTAAAAAAGGCGAAGATAAGGTTTTAAACAGCCGTCTTATTTTCTCCGATATGTTTCTTGATAAAGCACTTTTGGAAAACCTGAAAAAGCAAGGTTTATTGGGCGCTACCGAGATAAAATTCGAGAACACTATCAATCGTCTTACCGCCGTTGCCAATCCTCGTCAAATCGAAAGGGTTATACGGGGCGTAAAATTTAACCTTGACATTATTTACGATATTTACAATATGGATAATCCCAAAGAAATTGAGGATGACTTCGCTCTTTTGGCGGAGGGAATGAAACTTTTGGAATACGATTATCTTGGCGGACACGGTTCAAGAGGTTACGGGAAAGTGGAATTTAGCGACTTGGAAGCGTCTTTGGTCGTAGGCGATATCGACGATGAGTTGATGGACAAAATTAAAGCTTTGTTAAGCGGAGGAAAAGGCTGATGGAATACGCCGCTTATAAATTTAGTTTTAGCGCTCCGGTGCATTTTGGGCAACGGACATTAACAAGCCATGAAATGACTTTTTCCGCAGACAGGTTATTTTCTGCATTATGTATCGAAGCCTTAAAGAAAGGTGAAGAAACTTTATCGCAACTTCTGACTTTGGCGAAGGATAACACGCTTATTTTTTCCGACGCTTTTCCGTATTCGGGTGACAATTATTATTTCACTAAACCCATATTTCCCGTAA
>JAFXOC010000303.1 GCA_017529085.1 Selenomonadaceae bacterium
CTATCGGGATTTGCCCATGAAGTCATGGGCGATCTGGCTTTAACCTTAGATTCTAAGTCCTCGTATTCGCTGATACGAAGCATTTCCGCTTCAACCTGCGCATATTGTTGAGCTTGCAAAGCGTCTCGACTTGAATTTATCATGGAGAACTGCCCGGAAAAAATCATAAAAAAAGCACTGGACAGCATACCAAAAACAATCAAGGCAAGAAACGTTTCAAATAAAATATATCCTTCCTTCTTACTTTTTTGCTTTTTTAAAGGAAAATACATAAAAATTCCCCCGTATACAAAAGATGGTTGACTAAGAAAAATCATTAGTCAACCATTTTCATTTCTTAGAACTGCGTTACAAGATAGCCTTGCGCCGTAATGCTGTCCACATTGGAAGTATCGGAAACCGAAGGAGCAGCCCCGCCGGTGGTATGACCCGCGCTTGATACGATGGTTATGATGTACGCGCTTGAGTTTGGATCTTGACGAGATTCGTAGTAGTAAGCGTTATCCCACAAATCCACGATAGGACCCGAAGCGTAATTCCAACGCACGGAAGTTGTCGGTATAAAAGGTCCGTGAGCAATACCGTCAATGGAATCTGCTGCCGGAACCGCTTCATTGTTAAGCAATATTTCAAGATTTTCCGGCGGAGCGCCGTCCGCTCGAAGTCCCATGTATTGCGTTACGCCTTGGCGAATTTGATCCATTTCAAGTTTGGTGGAAGCGATACGGGTGGATTCGCGAAGCTGATAACCAACGCCCATGACGATAGCGACAATAATCAAAACAACGACAATCCACATAACAACGTCGATTTGTAATCCTAAACCGCTTTTCTTTTGCTTACGATTGTTGTAATAGTTCGTAAGCGAGGTAAACATTTGATTCATAAGTTGTCCTCCCTTGGAATTGAAATTTCAACAACTATATCTTAACATCATAAAATGATGGAAATTCTTATTTTTCGGATATTTATTTTCCCCAAAAACCTATATCATCGCCGCTAATACCGTTATTAGCGTTAGATTCGTCCCTACCGTTAGGACCCACGGAATAAAAAACAAAGGAACGATAATCGGGAGCGCCGCTACTTCCGGCATTGGTAACTTTATATAAATAGCTCCTGCCCCATGCGTCTTGCCACGCTTTATCCGTATTTGGTTTTAAAATCCAAGGTCCGTATTGTCCGTTTGCGCTTATCAGATTGGAACGAACTTCGCCGATATTTGTAGGAAGCGACCCAATTTCCATGTGATACTGACTTATGGCGGAAGCGATTTGAGCCGTTTCCGCTCTCGTCTTTGATATTCTCGATCCTTGGATAAAATAATACGCTCCCGATAAAACTATTGACACAAGGATTAAAATGCAGATTATGTAAATCAAAATATCCCAAGTCATTGCAAGACCTTGTTTTTTAAAGAAATTTTGATTGATTTTTTGAAATCGCAACAATCTACATTCCTCCCCCCATGTTCATGTTCTGCATCATCGTGATGACCGGCCACTCAATAGCC
>JAFXOC010000304.1 GCA_017529085.1 Selenomonadaceae bacterium
ACAGGATTTTAATGGCTCCGGCGGCTCTCAACGTGGAAGATTTCGCCCACGGCAAGGTTAGACTTTTTGAAGCGAAGATTAAGAAGAAGTCTAAGGTATTGGGAAAAACCCTTAAAGAAATTACGCTGCCCGAAGGCGTGTTGGCTGCCATGATTTTTAGGGGGCAACGCATGATAATTCCCCACGGCGACGACAGCTTTCAGCTTAACGACGACGCTTATTTTATCGGAATACCCGAACAGATTGAGAAATTCAGCGAAAATTTTAGAGAAAGAAAAAGTAAGAAAATCGAGCGTGTTGTGATAATAGGCGCGGGACGCTCCGGTCGCAGGCTTGCGAGGATGCTTGACGCTTCCGGTGTTAAGATAAAACTTGTGGATACAAACGAGGCAAGACTTCGCCTTGTAGCTGGCGACCTTAGCAACAACTCAATGGCGATTTTGGGCGACGGCACGGATATAGACTTATTAATTGAAGAAGAAGTGGCTTCGGCGGATTTTTTAATCGCCTTGACGGAAGACGATAAATTAAACTTAATGCTTGCGCTCTTGGCAAAACATTTAAGAACGGCTCAAACGGTGGTCAGATTTTACAGGACCGATTACGTGTCCATCATGGAAAAAGCGGGAGTAGACGTGGCGCTTTCCGCCAGACATCTTGCGGCAACCGAGGTAATGGCGTTCGCAAGGCAAGGCGGCGTAAGAAAAGTTTCTTATCTTGACGAGGGATTAAAAGCCGAAGCCGTTGAAGTTGTGGTGCAAAGCGGCGCAAAGGTTGCGGGAAAAATGCTGATGGATGCGAAATTACCAAGGGAATGTTTGGTGTCCGCTTATATCAGGGACGGAGTTGCGAAAATTCCCCGAGGCAACACCACATTAGAAGCGGGGGACAGAGTAATCTTAATCTTAGAATCCTCTGCGGCAAAAAAAGTAATGGAGTTTTTCAATTAAAATGAGTAAAAAATGCGCGGATATAGCCCTTTTTTGGTTCGCCCTCGCCACATTGGGGGCGTTTCCGTATTTTGCGAACGGCATGGAGTTTTGCGACGCTTTCTTTGAAGCAACTCTGGCTTTAACCTCCGTCGGCGCAACAAATATTGCTCCCGAAGATTATATGTACGGATATAGAGCTTTTCTCGCCCTTTCCGGAGGTTTCGCCTTTATTTTTACGATTCCCTTTTTGACGGACGTAAGCGGTTGTTTCGGACTCACCTTAAAGGAAAAACTCCCGCCCTTTAGGGTTGCGGGAGTCTATTTTTTTATTTTCGTATCGTCCATACTTTTATACATAATCTTCGGTTCGGATTTAAAAGAAGCGTTAATATTCGCCTGCCTTACGGTTTCTTTGACCGGCGGCGCGATAATACCCGAAAATCTCGCAATTCCCGTCTGTTTTTTATTGGCGATTTTAACCGTAATTCCCGCTTTTTTCATGCGACAAATTTCGACAGTGGCGTTTAAATCTTTAATAAAAAAGGAAGAATTTCGAGCTTTTCTGATAGTTTTCGCCTTTGTAGCCATAGTTGTTGCGGTGTCGGAACTTTCATTCGCTGAAGCTATGTTTTACACTCTTTCTTTTTTATCCACAGCGGGATTTTACACGCCGGATTTATATTTAGCAAACGATTTCTCCACCTTCGTTTTATTTTTGATGTCCATTATGGGCGGCTCCATAATATCCATAACGGGAGGGGTAAAACTTATACGAATCATCGTGCTCCTAAAACTTTTAAATCAAGAATTAAAACGCGTATTGCACCCAAGAATGATAATCGCCGTTTCTGTTGACGACACTCCCGTATCTCACAAAATCACGGGGCGCATCATGGCTTTTTTTTTCCTATACTCGTCCACACTCTTTGCCTTTATTCTTCTGCTTTCCATATTTGAAGCCGATTTTAGCTACGCCGCGGCAACCGGCATTTCCCTTTTTACAACGTTAGGAATATTGCCGCCGGAACTATCGACCGCCCTTTTTGCCTTCCCCGACATAGCAAAAATAATAATATCCTTCTTCCTAATAATATCCAGACTCGAAATCTTTATCTTCTTGCTTTTAATACAAATTATCTATAAAAACATAAGACGCTAGTTGGGGCTCCGCCCCAAACCCCGCAAGGGCGCTGCCCTTGACCCGCCAAAGGGCGCAGCCCT
>JAFXOC010000305.1 GCA_017529085.1 Selenomonadaceae bacterium
ACACGCCTTCGGTATAGCCATTGCCAATGGAACTAACTGTTGTGCTGCCGGAAAACTGCGTCAATGCGCTAAAATCAAGGGCGACATTCTGCGTCGTAGGTTGAATAGGTTGAGTGGGATCTATGGGCTCAACGCCTTCTTCTGTGGAACTTGAAGGAAAATCAAGCGTAATCATTCCGCCTAAATTGGAAGCCTCACCGCCTTCGGTACCACCGCCGCCTTCTTCCGAACCGACAACTAATCTTCCGGCAGTATCAAATTGGATCTCAACCGCATCACGCGAAGCAGTAATTTTATTCCCTTCAGAATCGTAAAATTCCGTTGTCGTAGTATCGCCCGGCTTTACGAAAGAATCGGGCGATAATGACACGAGCCACTTGTTTGTGGAACTCACAACACCATCGTCAAGTTCTCCTTCGCGAACAAAATATACGGGAATCTGATAGTCGTTTCCCGCGCTGTCGTATACGGTTGCGCTTGTATATATAGGCAAACTGTTGCCGAGCTTGTATACGCCGTCGGTTTTAAGTTCCGTAGTACCGTCGCTTAAAGTTATGGTTACAGGATTGGTACTATTCGCGATAACTATTGGCGTTTCGACTGTTACTTGTTCTAACCCTATGGATTCAGTTAAAGGCGAATTGAGAGTGAGCACAGCATCGTCTGTACCGTTTGTTATGGTAATCGCGGTATCTCCGACGGACGCGGCGGATTTGACAGACCAACCGTTAGAAACATCTATGGTTTTATCGAGCCCTATTACAGTATATTGGTGACTGCCGATAGTTGCCTTAACAGGCCATTCCTCGCTTACGCTGCCCTTGGTTAAAATATTTGTTGAAAATTCCACTTCAGAGCCTGCGGGAACTTCAAAAGTCGCAGCAGGGTCAAATGTAAAAGTAACAACATCGCCATCTTCATTTATATAATCCGCGCTTGTAGCGCCCAGAGGAATGTCGTTTAACGCCGTCCACTTTTTCGTCATGTCCACATCGTCGGAAATACTAGTCACTGTAAACTCTTTTCCGCCGAACGTAACCGGAAGAGGATTTGTCTCACTAACATCTTGCGTTGTAATTGTGGTAGCCGTCGTATGAATGCCGCCGTTTATTCCGGTTATCATAGGCACGTCTGCGCTTAGATTATACGAATAATTGACAAGATCGGTCGCTTGCGCCGCCATTACCTGCCCTTTTTGCACATTGATATTCCCGACCGCGCCCGCAGGGTCTATTACGCCGTCCGTCGCTGTCCAACCTTGCACAAAATGTCCGCTGCCGGGAAGCACATAATTCCCCGCCGCATCAAATTCAAACGCGCCATCTCTTGTATAATAAATTTCATCGCCTTTTTGCACCACAAACAAGCCATCGCCCGAAATGCAAAGATCGGTATTCTTCCCCGTTACCAAGGGCGCGCCGTCTTTAAAAATGGTATCTATGGCGGAAACGTTAGTGCCTAACCCAATCTGTTTGGGATTGGTGCTACCGACAGTGCCGTGAGATGCCGTAGCATCGCTCAAATTTTGCGAAAGCATATCCGCAAAGGTGGCGCGTCCCGCCTTAAACCCTGTAGTATTAACATTTGAAATGTTGTTTCCCACAACGTCCATCTTTGTCTGATGACTCTTTAAACCCAAAAGCCCGGTATATAGCGAACGCATCATAATGTATCGTTTCTCCTTATCGCTTTATTTTCCATCTAATCATATATATCGTAATTTTTTCGATTTTTCTTAAGGGTATATTTAAAAACTTATTTTTACGCGCGCTTTGTATTTTCCTTGAGAAGCAGCGAGTTGCTTCATTATTTGCTCTGGAAATTTTTTTGACTTTCGTATATACTTAAAGACGTTTCTACAAAAAATAAAGAAATAGTTTTAAAGATTTACTAAAAAGGAAGGTTTATAAACAATGACAAGGATTATTTTTATCCGTCACGGTGAAACAGAGTGGAATCTTTTGGGTAAATATCAAGGTCAAACGGATATAGCTCTCACGAATAAGGGAAAAGAGCAGGCAAAATTACTGGCTAAACATTTTCCCGAAAAGGAACTCTCCGCCGTTTATTCCAGCGATTTAAGAAGAGCTATGGAAACGGCTAAGTTCGTTGCGGAAAAATTTTCACTTGAAGTTATTCCGGAGAAAAGTTTTCGCGAGATGAGCTTTGGCGAATGGGAAGGATTGACATATAAGGAAATAACGGCTAAATGGGAAGAAGAAATGAAGTGTTTTATGACGAGACCGGATCTTTTAAAAATTCCCGGAGGAGAAAATTTTCCCACATTGCAACAACGCGCCGTAAAGAAAGTTTACGAACTTGTAAAGAAGCACGAAGGCGAAACGATTGCGATAGCGGCGCACGGAGGCGTACTCAGAACAATTTTTGCGGAGGCGCTTGAAATGCCGCTAAAAAATATTTGGCGAATTAGGCAGTTTAACACAGCGGTAAGCGTTGTTGTATACGGTGAAACGCCGGTTGTCGAATATCTTAACGACACAAAACATTTAACGCTTGATAATGCCGCAGTTGCGCCAACCAAAGTCGATATTTTCAAAGTTTAGCAAAACAAAAGCCGCCGTAAAAAATACGACGGCTTGTTCTTTAATTATAGACCGGCTTGCGCCCTTAAATCATTCGCTTTATCGGTTTTCTCCCAAGGCAAATCAATGTCTGTTCTGCCAAAATGACCGTAGGCCGCTGTTTGAGCGTAGATAGGACGGCGAAGGTCGAGCATCTTTATGATGCCCGCAGGACGAAGGTCAAAGTTTTTGGCGACTAATTCTTCAATCTTTTCTTCGTCAATCTTATGCGTTCCGAATGTGTCAACCATGACGGATACGGGACGCGCAACGCCGATAGCGTAGGCAAGCTCAATTTCGCATTTATCCGCAAGCCCCGCTGCGACAATGTTTTTCGCGACATAACGCGCCGCGTAAGCCGCGCTTCTGTCAACTTTCGTGGGATCTTTGCCGGAAAAAGCGCCGCCGCCGTGACGCGCAAATCCGCCGTAGGTATCCACGATAATCTTGCGCCCCGTCAAACCCGAATCGCCTTGAGGACCGCCGATTACGAATTTACCCGTGGGATTTACGAAATATTTCGTGCTGTCTTTCAAAAGTTCTGCGGGAACCACAGGCTTTATGACTTTTTCGATTAAATCTTTCTTTATCTGCGCCAGCGTAACATCCGGGTCGTGTTGAGTGGAAATTACGATCGTATCGACGCATACGGGCTTTCCGTCTTCGTAGAGAACGGTAACTTGAGTTTTGCCGTCGGGGCGAAGATATTTTAATTCGCCGTTTTTGCGAACTTCGGTTAAACGCAGAGCAAGCTTATGGGCAAGCGCTATGGGAAGCGGCATAAATTCTTCGGTTTCGTTTGTGGCGTATCCGAACATCATGCCTTGGTCGCCTGCGCCTATAGCCTCGGATATGTCCATAACGCCTTCTTTTGCCTCTATGGATTTATCCACGCCCAAAGCAATGTCTGCGGACTGTTCGTCAAGTGAAACCAATATGCCGCAGGTTTTTGAATCAAAACCGTAGGTGGCATCGTTGTATCCGATTTTTTCCACGGTATTTCTGATGATATGAGGAATGTCCACATAGCAGGAAGTGGAAATTTTGCCGACAACGTGAACTTGCCCCGTTGTAACCAATGTTTCGCAAGCGACGCGACCCATAGGATCTTTTTCTAAAATCGCGTCCAAAATGCTGTCTGAAATCTGATCCGCCATTTTATCGGGATGACCTTCCGTCACAGATTCGGACGTGAAAAGCATACGTTTTTTGCTCATTTTGTTCCTCGCTTTCAAAGCATAAAAAAATCTCCCTTCCTAAAAGAAGAGAGTTTTCCGTCTCATCTTTTAGGAATTAACCTAAAGGAATTGGCACCGTTTTGGTTTAACCAAGGGTTGCCGCAGCTTCAAAGGGCCTGTCCCTCCACTGCTCTTGATGAGTATAGCGAACCGCAAGCATAATTTTTGCCGTTCGCTATGATATTCAATTTAAGCTCATATTAACCAAAATAACCATTATTGTCAAGAGAAAATTAAAATGCGGAAAAATACTTGTGATTGTCCTTTTTTTGTTGACTTTTATACAATAAAATAATAACATTTGAAAAAAAGTTTAGTTATAGAAGGAAGTGTGCATATATGAAAGGTATATTAAAAACTATGTTCTAGCATAGAATTAATTGTACGTGAACTGACTCCCGCCCATAGAGGCGGGAGATTTCTTGCGGATAAGCTTAAAAACAGGAGGATTTACAACATGGACAACCTTAAAATGCACACAAAAAATTTGACCGACGAAAACTATCAAAAACTCGCCGCGCTTTTCCCTAACGCCGTAACGGAAACCATAAACGAAAACGGCGAAGTAGTCCGCGCCATTGACGCCGATGTTTTACGTCAGGAAATTTCGGCGGAAGTTGTCGAGGGAGCAAAAGAACGCTATCAATTTACTTGGCCGGATAAGAAAAAATCAGTGGTACTTGCCAACGCACCTATCGCAAAAACACTGCGCCTTGACCGCGAAAAATCCGTAGGCAGGGACGGAAATGTTGGAAGCGTGGACACGGAAAATATTTATATCGAGGGCGACAATTTGGACGCGCTGAAACTTTTGCAAGAAACATATCTCGGCAAAGTGAAAATGATATATATAGACCCGCCTTATAATACGGGTTCTGACGCTTTTGTCTATGACGATGATTTTAAGGAAACGGAA
>JAFXOC010000306.1 GCA_017529085.1 Selenomonadaceae bacterium
ATTCTAAAGGAATATTTGAATTAGCAATACTGGTGTCGATATTCGCCTTGGCTAATAGATAAGCATCATAAAAATTTTTATTTTCTATGCGTTTGTCTATTGTTATTTCTCGTTCTTTTAACAAATTTGACGAATAATCAAGAATCCTTGTTTTCCTCTCCCCTATCATTGTCTTATAAAAATTTTTTTGTAGATTGCTTATAAACGGAGTTTCATCTATAATTCTACCGATTTTATTCAGACTGATTTTAGGTAAAATTCTTAAAAGCGCTTTGTTACATTCTTTATTGGCAAGCGAGGAAATAAAATCATAATAACGAATACGATTGTTATTCACTCTTATTGCCGATGTAGGTATGTCAAATATTCGTAAATCCATTTCATTCCCATCAGTCAGCGTTTTCTTCATAATGTCAACATCTGCTTGCGGATATAAGCTACTTCCGCAATCGTATATAGGGGCAAGACTTACTTCGTCTGTTTCTGCGTTATATAGGAATCCCCAATTTCCGTTGTGTCTATCCCAATTTCCGATTAACGCATCGACAATAAACATATCCCAGAAATGTTCTTGTAGTTTGATAGGATCTAAAATACTTTGATTTTCAAAAGTTTCAAGAATATATTTCAGTTCCGTACCGTAACCATTATTTTCGGAATCAATAATTTGATTTTTGAATGAAGCGAAATCTTGTAAAACAATCCCCGGTCTTGTAAAATCATGACAAGCAACTACTATTTTTTCCTTGTCCTTGCTTTTATATGTACCGATAAGTGTTTTTTGAGCAGGAATACCGATACTCTCAAAAATTTTGCATCCTAAATATTCTGAAAAACAACTATTTGAATAACTCATATCTTTATTTTGTTTCGCAAAAGAAGGGAATTTGAGCATATATAATTCGTTATTGTATATAACTGATATTTTCTTGCCGTTTGCCCCACCGTAACTCTTTCTCCGATGTTCTGCATTTGTAAAATCTATAATTTCCACGCTAATCATCTTCTTTCATTCTTAAATGCTTTTTGCGAATATAATTCGCTTGCGCAGGACTTATTAACTGTTCGACTTCCGCAACATTTATGTCCGATTGCAATTCGCAAAAATCCGCATCCCATAAAGTATATTCTTCGTCAGAATCGATTTTATCCCACGCTATCGCCATTCTTTTTATTGATTTTACTAAGAAATCAGGTATATTATCCTCAAGATATGATTGATTATCTTTATTCATCAATGTAACCTCTATCTTAACTGTTCTTGCTTTAATTATACATTATTTCATAAAAAAGACAACTGAAAAACTATAAAATCCCGTCCATTGTGGACGGGATTTTTATATCTTATTGTGTATCTTGCTTTGTATTTTCTACTGTTTCAACCTGTGCGGTTTCTTTTGCTCTACGATATTCTTCAGTCTTTTGTGCATTTTCAAACAGTCTTACCGAAAATTCCGTTGTTTCGTGTTCAATGGAAGTCACAGCATCGGCAGCCTCTCTTATTGCCTTTAAATCTGCACCATGAATCTTTACCACTTCTTTTATAAACTGCTGTCCTCTGTATTTAGAAGAAATATTTTCGGTAAAGTCAATGCTTTGGTAAGCATTTATAAAATCTTTATTTTCGATATAATTTTCAACATTTTTTTCTTTATTTATTGTGAAATCATCAAGCAAGCCTATTTTTTCATACATCTCAAGAAAGCTCGTTAGAAGTTTATCAGAATTTATAAGCGAATCGTTTTGAGTGTTTACTATATAATCAAATTGTTCTAATCCTTTATAAGCCAACGCATCTTTTATATTTAAAATAGTTTGTTCAGTCAATTCTACAAAATAGTTATTACATATAAATGATAAATCATAAAGATCACGAGAACTATACGCCAACGCTTTCATTTGCGCTAAACGATTTATACTATAAACTTGAATACCGTTTTTTTCTGTGTATTCTGACGGGTTGATTTCTTTTCGTCTATATGATACTTCTACTTTCAAAGGTCTACTATCGTTACCGTAGTTAATAAATCCCCTTTTAACCGTTGCTGTATCCTTTGCAATCCTAAAGGTATAAGTTTGCAACTGACAAAATTTTTTTATATATGGTTTTATATCTTCCTTAGTAGCATCTAAGTCAATATCTTCTGAAAAACGATTTAAATTATAGCATTTAGCAAGCGCCGTACCACCTTTTAAAATATATCCTTTTGTATTCTTATTTAAAAATTGAAGAAAGCTGTCAATGGTTTTCCCATGTTCTTCCTGCCATTCATATTCCATTGTGTGAATACTCCTTTCCCTTTAAAAAATTTACCCATTTCATCATATACTCTTTACCGACAAAATCTTTTATTTCTCGCCAATATGGTAAATTTTTCATTTTATATATTTTTTCAAAAATTTCCTTATCATATTTATCGTTATCAATATAACAATCTCTCATACCTTGAAGCACGGGAAAATTTCTATCTTCCAATAAATCAAGAATCGCTCTTATATGATTAGCCGTCTTGCAAGCCTCGCCTTTTCTCATTGGAACGGAACAATTTTCTTCAATTCCGTAATCTCCAAAAAAACTGTTCTTTGTTTCTCGAATATCCGGCATTTCCCAGTTTAAAGAAGATTGATGCCAATCTCCCTGTGTATCAAGAGTACAAGTCAAATTCAAAGCATAAACCCCGGTAATATATTTCATTTCTATACACCTTCAAAATTTCTTAAATGTTGCCAAATATATTTTGTGAAAATTATATCATTTTTTCTTTCTCAACTCAATAAATACATCTAAAATTATAAAATCCCGTCCATTGTGGACGGGATTTTATATCTTATCTTGTATTTTCTTCCGTTTTGCCTTGCGCTTCTTCAAACGCTTTTCTGTATTCCTTTGTCTTTAAGGTATCGTTTAAAAATATCGCCACAAACTCTGTCGGCTTATCATCCGTATTGGCTACGACTTGAATAGCATCGTGTAGCGTTTTAGTTTCCGCACCGTGTTCTTTTATGACATCTTTCATAAATTTTAAGTGAGAGTTTTCGCCGTATAGTTTTTTTGAAGTATCATAGGCGTTGGATAAATCGTTTTGTTTTAGATATTTTTGATACTTTTGCGCCGTATCAATAAATTCCTTATCGACATATTCTTCTAAATCAATTTTATCGTCCCAAACTTCCCCTTTTACTACATATAAGTTATCTGCATCGTACATATCAATCCATTCGCCACCATTTTCAACATAAAATTCTTTTTTTTCATTGGATAATTCTCTTTCCGGCGCTCGAACATAAAATTTATCTACAATGTTATCTTCATTTATTTCTGATTCAATTTTTAGCGCAAGCGTTTGAGCATCACCTCGCCCTGCGTAAAATTCCGTGCCTTGTCCCGCTGCAAAAGAATTATCATAAGCGTATTTTTCTCCGTCAATTTCCGCTATCTCCATTTCGCCATAAGTGCTACCGTCAAATTGATCGCTGAAAGAACGACAATAACTTTTAAAAAATTCCTCCGCAATCGCCTCTGTCAAAATCTTAGGCTCTTTGGCTTCTTGCCTGTTGTTTTCTACTTCATTCATTTTGGATTTCTCCTTAAAATTCACTTTGTTTTTAGAATCAAATATTTTTGTTATTCGATCCCTTACAAATCGAACATGGTTTTTAAAACCGTCCGAATCTTTTACCAATCTTTCATTTGCGTCCTTATAGTTCCCGTTTATATTGGAACATACAAAGGGGATTTTTTCTTTATGTAGCTTCTCGCCTAGCTTTGTCATGGCTTTTTTCCCTGTTTCATCATTGTCGGGACATATTATAAGCGGATTTTTAGGTGGATTCTTTTTACATTCGTTGACAAACAAATCGACATTGGCGGCAGAACCTAACGCCACGGCTTCGCCTCCGGCTACCATAATGCTCATAGCGTCAATTTCCCCTTCGGTTATAAAAACGGGAGAATTTGCTTTCCAAAGCGCTTCCTCATTGAAAATTCTAACCTTCCCTACTTTGATTTTTGCATATTTCTTTTCCGTATCGCTTAAATTTTCCTTCGTGCTTCTAGCTAAGTAGCTGTGTTCGGAAGTGGGAATTATCAATCTTGGAGTAGGCTTTATTTTTTTTTTCGTTTCCTCGTCTAACTTAGGGTTTATCCATTCAGGCACAAATCCTAAATGAAATCTTTTTATAACTTCTTCCGAAAGACCTCTCTTTTTGGCATAATCTGTTTGATTTATTTGACTTTCGGCTTTTTTAAAAAAAGAGGTTAATTCTAATTCGTTTTCCTTTTTTTCTTCTTTTTCGATTATGGAAGTTTGCTTTTTTTGTACTACGCTTTTATGGTTATCCTCGTTCCCGTAGTCATTTACATTTATACCTAAAACACGATAAGTCGTTTCAAAAATGGTTTTGTAATCGTTTTTAGGTATACCGTATTGCATACGAATTACATCAAAAATATCTCCATGTTCGCCGCAGCCAAAACAATAAACGGTGTTGTTGTTTTTATTGAATGTCATACTTGGGTTAGAATCGTTATGATCCGCAGAAAGACAAGAAAAATTTTTCTTCGTGTTTATGCCCTGCGATTGAAGATACCATTCAAGCATACCTTTAGCTTCTTCTTTTATCCGCAACATTTCTTCTTTTGACATTATCATAAAAACCACCTACTTTAGACTGGCATTATATTTATAAGAATAGCTTACAGGAAATCGAAAGTGAAATATTACGGTTTTTCTTGATTTTTCCATAAAAAAATCCCGTCCATTGTGGACGGGATTTTATATCCTACATTGTATATTCTTGCGCTTTGTCTTGCTCATTCTCAAACGCTTCTCTATATTGTTCTGACTTTAAGGTATCGTTCAAAAGTTTAGCCGAAAACTCTGTTGATATAACTCAATTCATTGTTTTTTTCTCTTATGGGATCAGGAAACTTTACCATATAATATCGCCCTTCATATACAATACGCTTCTTGACTTCAGAACCGCCAAAAGTGTTTACTACCTCTTTGCAATCTGTTAAATCAATCATTTTTTTATCTCCCTTAAATTTAC
>JAFXOC010000307.1 GCA_017529085.1 Selenomonadaceae bacterium
CAACTTGTAAGGGTATCTCCTCGCCTATCGTCTTTGGGATTGCTCATAGTTAGAAAGTGCGCAGGGTTGAGGCTGACGAATAGCTTAAAGTCAATTTTCTTGGACGAAAGTTCATCAGCAAACTGGGCGTAGAGCTTTTGAAATCTACTGCCTGCCGAGTCATCGGTTACATTGAGCGAATCGCAAATAGCCTTAAAGATACGGCTTATCTTTTTGCGTGGAGCGTAAGCGTCCGGCGAAATTTCTTTTATAGCTTCTATTGCCGAAGTCGGGTCGTTGTCGGGCTTGCTAAAGAAGGTTATCGCTCTTTCCACCAATTTTGTAAAATCGCAAGACACGTTGTAGCAAGCGGGAAAGAGTATATCGTTTGCAAGGCTCTCAACACGGTCGTAATCCGGCTGATGGGTGCGTGTGCCGTTGATGATTAAAGCGTCAAGTTCCTCGTTCCATACTGGGGATTTACGGAAAAGCTCGCGAAGTTCCATTTTGGCGAAATAATTATCTTTTGCAAGGCGTTCGATAAATTCGTCCGATACATCGTCCAGCACCGAATATTGACGGGTGTGTTTGCGGTAGTCACTGATAGCTTGGCGAATGTTTTGTTCGTTAAGTATAATTTTGTCTTCTTTGTTCATTCTCTTTTCCTCCAATTTTCAAAATTAAAAAGGGACAGCTTTACGCCGTCCCCTCAAATAAACCAATATTTTTACTTATTCTTTCCCTGAAGTTTTTCAATGCCCCAACGGGCTAAGACTTCCAACGCTTCCACTACCAATTTAATCCAAATTATCTTATCGTTCATACAAAAACCATCTCCTTTCCACGAGGCGTAACATTTACCATTTTATTATCCGAAAAAGGCAACAAAGCTTTCGGCGAGGGCAACGCCAATATTTCGCCGCCGATGCGTTCAAGTTCAGTTGCTCTCTCGTAATCGGTTACGTTTTGCGAAGCCGCAGTTACGGCGTTTAACAAGCGTAACGAGATGAATCGCCGCCTTTGAAGAGTTGCCGCAAAATATCTCCCTGTTCCGTTTCGTTAAGAGAAAATCTATCCGCTAAAAGTTCCACCTCCTCCATAGGGTTATGTTCTAATGGAATTTCCATAGCCTCTTGCAAACGGTTTACAGTCAACATAAATTTATTTTCATCAACGGCTGTCCTAACGGTATCTTGAACCTTCATAAAGAACGCTTTATCGTCCTGCGCCAAGGTTTCGTCGCTATAAATTTCGTAAGCCGTATCGTAGTTTTCAACCTGCCTGCCGATATGACGTTTCTTCTGCGAAAAGTCCTTGCAAATAAGACCATTTTTGCATACTAAGCGGAAAATCATCGGCTCAACCGTCAAATGTCCAAGTCCAACCTCGCTATTGCTAATCACAAACCCTGCTTGCACCGTATCGCCGACTTTAACCTCTGCTTTCATTCGCTTGTTTGTAACCTTCAAATACAAATGCGCTTCAGTAACCTCGCAAGATTCAATAACCGCGCCTTTCATCTCTTGAATTATAGGAAGTACCGCCGCGCAGAGTTCCAAGTTGTCCAATCGACGATAGCGGTCAGACAAAAACGCCCGAACATTACCGTCCATAACGCGAAGCATTCTTCTTGCCGGAGTTTGTTCCAGCCAATTATTGACATTTTCATCAAGCAAAGCGGGAGCTTCCGCTTGCATACGCTGATAATATTTGAGTGGAATACCCAGTCTTGACGCTATTTGCTGATGCGTTAATTGGTTTATGCCGAAAACTAAAGTTTTATTGCCGCTTTTAAAAATAATGCGAGATTCGTTATTTTCAGTCTTAAATTGCAACTGTCTTGTATTGGCGATAAAATCTGCTCTTGAGTTTCTTTGACGCTGTAGTTCTGCTCCTAGCTGTTCCAATGTTCTTCCTTGCTTCATGTTGATTTGCTCCTTTCGATTTTGTGGGTATCTTTTGATACCTCTTATTTTGGGCAATATAAAAGCCCGAACCGTTTTATTGGTTCGGGCGAATTGCTGCTACGCTATTTTTATAAACAGTTTTCTTTTCTATGCTCTCTCCAACCAATCCCATGTCGAGAAGATGTTCGAATGCCCCGTAAGCATCTGATAGGATAAAATGAGATGATTCCCATTTACCCTCTCTTCCTCCGGTGTATTGTCACAGGACTTGTCGAAGGGAAACGAATCCTCGGCACAGAGATAAAGATGGTTTACCTCACCGTTATAGTACGAATACGAATCAAATATGCCGAATATGGGTTTCCACATGAACGGTGTCTGCAGTTTTAATTTAGTTCCACGCTCAAACGGCAGAGAAAATTGATGCCCCAATTCGTGAAAATCGTATCGGGTGGACATATCTACGACCTCTTTTGAGATGCCTATTTTTTTGCACCATAATTCCATCTCATCAAAGCCATGCCTAGAGGCAAGATATTTTTCAAAATTTTTTAGTATCCATTTCCCATCTGACCAAAATAACCAAAATCCCCAATCTTCAGCATACTGGCGACAACGACCATAACTTTCTTCGTCTAATTGTTCCTCGGAAAAAGGGAAATTGATCTGTTCCACATATGCTCCCCAGTCGATGGTTTCGGAGTCGTTTCGTTCTATTTCCAAATATTTTATGACTTCTTTGTATCTTATGAAAAACTCATTTCGATCTGTGTATATATCTAATGCATCATTCAAATCGAAATCTTCTTCATCGTCTAAATTCGGACCATCATATCCTAGAATATGCAAAACGTACAGGGCACTTGTTTCGGGTTGGGTAATGGAACGGTATCCGAGTTCCATATATTTTATCATATCCAAAACCAAGGCGCGATCCTTTTGGTCGCATTGTTCCGCAAAATGCCGAAGGTACTCGATTTTACCGAAATATCCACATAGCTTCTGGCAATCAGAGAAAGTTTCTGCTCGATATTCATCTTCCAATTTTTACGGAAATATTCTCGAATTTCCTTGGAACGGATAAGATTGAAAATGTCATAGTCTTGCATAGGCATCCCCTTCTTTCCTTATTACCATCAACAATAATCCACAAAGTATCGCTACAACTTGGCTTTGAGATTTTCAAAACCCGTATCAATGATCGTGAAACATGCTGCTTCGAGTATATAGTATATCATTAAAATCGTCAAGGTTAACGCTTGGTATGCTCAAATCGGCTCATAGAAATTGTTTCCGAAAGGATGATACATCGTTCCATTGTATGACTCTTTTCTAAATTCACCATAAAACCTAAGCCCGTATGCCAAGGCAAATGCCATTTCTCCTGCCGGCATACGGATTCCGGTTTCTGCCCAGCATCCCCAAGGATTTAAATATTCCCATCCTTGATAGCCGCTGTCAACATACATGCTCCGACTGTCCCAGTCGTATGAAAATCGGTATGTTTTGATTCCAATGGCAGCGCCTTCTCCGCCATTATAGAAATCCTGCACATCATCTATGGCGCTCTGCGCAGAAATCACGTTCACCGCAATGATATAGCTTGGTGGATTGTAGCTCTGCACAGCCAATGACGATCGATCCACATACCATGCTGTTCCCATATGCCCGTCCACAAGGATGAAATTCCTGTCCCCGTTCAGATATGCCGGATAATTGGCAAAAGTTGTCGGCGAGGTTGTCACTGCAAGGAACAGGAAAAGTAGCAGGAATAAAATTTTCTTCATGCCGACTCTTTGCGCAAGTTCCTTCCGCGTTAAATTTTGATTGTAAGACATTTTATCACCTGCTTTTTTTGGCCATATTTATTATTTCATTCATTCTCTTAATATCTTTTTTGCAGTTAGCGACATTTCTAATTTGCATATACGCTTGATTTATCTTATAGCTATTGTAGCATTTTACACCAAATAAAGCGATTGCGCCGACTCCTAGAATTGTCCAAAACATTATTGTTTCCTCCATATTTTATTTAGTGCTTGTTTAAAAAATAAGACTGTGCGGCATGACGGGATATTTTTTTCGTTTATCAAGAAAGAAAAAACGAAGTCGTAGCAACGCTACGTCAAGTTTTTTCTGACGCAGGGAAACGGAAAAATAGCCGTCACTGACGTGCGGGCGATTTTTTAAACGAGCCCTAATCAAACTTTCCCTCCATAACTTGCGCCTCGTTAATTAATCAACGACTTTAACTTATCTCTAGCAATATTAACGGCGTTTAACTTAACGGAAAGTTCTATTCCGCCCTCTTTTGGCGCAGTGTTTTCAATTTCAAAAATATCAAGCGCGGTTATGTCGCCTATCAGTTTTTTGTTTAATTTTGAAGTCGCTAATAATTTTGAAATATCCGCGCTTATTTTATCGCCGTCGATAGCAATATTTACGCCTTCAAGCTCTCCCATATCTCCTATAAAACGATACAATAAACCCAAAGAAATTTGTGAAAATATCCACGAAAGTATTTTTATATCCGTTATTTTATAATTTTCAACATCGTATACGAGCGCCGCCGAATCTTTACCAATATGAAAATCTTCAATTTTACCGATAAGCGAAACATTTCCAATTTTGGGCAAAAAGGTCTGTATCTCTATTTTTTGATCGGCATGGGAAACGAGTTCAAAACTTTTAATAGGCAAGTCATTACCCTTGGCAATTTGTTTTGCGGCTATATCATTAAGCGTTTTATCCGTAACAACCACTTTACCCTGTTTAATTTCCGCTAAAGTGGTGGCGTCAAATACCTCTTTTAAAATATCTAAAACATCGGTCGAGGGCGCGAGATTCTTTAGCTTGCCCAATTTATTTTTCAAACTTCCGAAGTTCACAACGATACCTCCATTCCGCATTTTTTCATAGACAACATTTTAGCGATGTCCCAGCCTATCTTATTGAGTATGATATTGCTAATCCTTGAGTTTATATAATCCGCGGCGACTTTGCCGACAAGGGGGATTATTTTAATAGCTTCCTTTATCAGCTTTTTAATGACGTAACTTGCGCCAACAGTATTTATAGCCTGCATCGCGATTTTTTGGGCAATCTCCTTATTTAGAGATATACCAAATACTTTAGACATAGCGAATGTCATTGTAACCATTACCGCTAAATCTGCTACAACGCCCGTGCCGGGAACGGGTATATCTCCAACAATGCCGCATTTATCAATATGAGATTCGATAATTTTCTCGCAGGCAGCTTGTTCGTATTCGGTCATAGTTAAGTCGTTGGCAAAATCCGCTTCGACATCTTGTTCAAGTTCCTTAAAATTGTCTAACAGCGAGTTTTTTCCATCGTTTAATATGCCGCCTATGTCGGGCAGATTTGATTTTATTTCCTTTAGTTTGTTAATCGGCTTTGTAAAGTTCATACGTCCTCCTTGTGAAGTTGTTATGGTTTTTATTTTATTATAAATTTGAAAATTTGAAAATGCATTTATCAACTAATATAAAAACATGGAATTATCTTAGTAGGTATAATTCCATGTTTTTATATTATAAAATCAATTTAATTTTTGAGATGTGTCTTCTAAGATTTCGGTAGCCAATTTATAGCAATCGTCAATGTAGTGCTCCCCAACCGCAACTATCATTTTATAACCTAATACTGCAGATATTGCCTGACCAACTAACGGTATATATTTTTTTAATTTGTTAAAAGCCATGTAATTTCCTCACACGGATAAATATTCATAGTGAGTAATGAGGTCTTTTCCAAATGTATGTGCTTCTAAAAACATTATCCTCCATCTAAATCGAATCCACCCATTTTTCGTTATCACGGAGCCATCTTTGCTGATAAATTCGTATGGATGCGTAGCCCACATCTCGTATAAAATCAGCATTTACGGCAGCTGCAATACCACCTCCAACAATAGGTATTGCTTGTAACGCCTTACGTTTTGTGAAATTGATGCCAAGTTGCTTGCATAAGTTCTTTATAGCAATCACGGCGGCTTCCTTTCCTAGAGCCTGCGCTGCTTTCTGTTCCATTGCTTTCCATGTTTGCTTTTCAATAACAACCTGTAACATTTTCAATGTGACAAGTGCCTCATTCTTTTCTGCTTGTGAATTGGATCCGGCGGCGGAGAGAATTTCAAGAACAAAATCTTTCTCCTGCTTGTTGTTTGCTCGGTAACCATAGCATAGACCAATTTTATGTATAGTACGCAAAGCTAAAGTGAGAATAGCTGGTATGTCTGCAGCAATCCCCAATATACCTACTGCACCAGCAACTCCTCCTTCTACCGCAGCAGCTCCAATAGCCCAATTATGTACATTGTCAGCTAATTGGTCGGAAAGACGCAGATCTTTGTGACGTAATTCACTGATGTCCCTCACATTTCCATCTCTGCATATATCACTTTCATCTGCCAATAATTCTCCTGCACTATTCGCACTATTTAGTACGGCTTTCATTGCAGATTCAGGGAGTACCTTTTTTGTAACCCATGTCAACGGTGCTGCAAGTTTGCCGAGACCTTGAGCAACAACACTTGGCGCTTTCTGTTTCCACTCAACAATCGCCTTTATTTGTTCGCTCTCATAGTCAGAACACTTTTGATTCATCATGAATTTTCTCCTTTTCTTTCTTGATAAACGAAAAAAATATCCCGTCATGCCGCACAGTCTTATTTTTTAAACAAGCACTAATTTCATTTTTGAGTTTTTTTAGACATTGTATGTGTGGTGACAAGTACTTACATCTTCCGATTCACCGTCCATGAATGCGGCTTATCACCTTTTTTCCGTGGACACTTTCCGGGCTGTGGTCTTCCCTCTGAAACATAACGAATCTCCTTCTTCCCGCAAGCAGTACACATCCATTCCTTCCTCGGGCTTGGTGTTGTCATAGCAATCTCCCTCATCTCATAGCATCTTCATTTCAAACTTCCCGCAAGTCTGGCATCCTGTCGTCTCCGCGTTCATCATTGAGCAGCGTTTCCTCATCTGCTGGTCGTACTCCCAAAATCCCGCCGCTGGATTCTTGGCGATAAGAGCGGAATTGGTAGGGTCGTACCAATATCGACAGAACGCGCATTTCGTGACGCGACTGTGTTTGATGTCCACTAGCTGCATATCATTTTTCCTCCAGTTGAAGTCTATCTTTTTATAATAGCAAAAATATTTCGAAAATTGGTGTCCTACGAGGACACTATGCAAGGAAATTTTCCGCTCTGTGGATTCGGTGCAATAAAGGTTTGCGCCTTGCAAAAAATCGAGGCATACGCTAACATTGATGCCTAGATTCCTGATTGACAAGCAATACCTGTCTCGTTTCTGAAATATTGTCATTATCATTTTAGAACCGATGTGAAAGCTCTTCCACCATCTGAACGTATTTCTGCTTGCACGCAAGATAATTTTTTCTTTCAAGATGTCGCAGACAAGGCTGTAAATATTCTTTCCATATCGAGAGATAGATGGTATTTGCATTGGGTAATCCATTTATCTTTTTCACGATGGAGGGAGCAATCTGATAATATCTCTGAATCAGCTCTTTGCCGTCGGATTGGAACGTGAGCCATTTATCACGGAAGTCACGAAACATCGTGAGCTCATAGCAATTATCGGGCTTATTGAAGCTTCCGCATACTGCTGTGGTAATGAAACACCCACCGCCACCGGAACGATTTTTCAGTTCTTGCATTGCTGCCGCTTTTTTCCAGCCGGATGAGTTAACAGCATCGTTGAACAAATCATCATTGCTTTTATTGTGTGCACTAGAAACAGCATTCATACCGTTGTTTAATGCGCGTCCTATTGCATCACCAATGGTTGGACGATTATTTCTTAACATTTCATCCTGTAATCTCTTTTGTTCATTAACGTATTCAGCAGATTCATTTCTCGCTTGCTCAATTGATATCCTTCCGCCTTTAATGTCCCAGTACATCTTAGATGCTGCTCTTGCCTTGGCATAAGAAAGCTGTCTTAGACATATTGGACACCTCCGTTTTCCATTTATCATACTAAGTCGATTGCCAATACATTTTCCGCTATTATCGTAAACATATCCGTTCTTCTCATCTTCTTCATTGCTTGCACCATGAGTTTTTTGAGTTGCAATATCTGCACAGTTGCATTCACACCAATAATTGTTACTCACAAAATCATCCCCCTCTTTCATTATCCGTTATTTGAAACGTGTTTTGTTAAATATTCAATCAACCATTCATATTTTGATTTCAACTTATCTAATTTATCCTTTTCTTCTTTTGCCCATTGAATCACATTATCAATTTCATCTGGCAGAGGTTCATCCATCTCGCTTTTCAGAAAACGCAAATAATCAAAATATTTTATTCCATCTTTGTCCTGTGTTATAAAATCTATACTTTTAAAGATTCCACGGTTGCTTTCCACACATTTATGGAAATCATCATCAATAACGATTCTTGGGGTATGTGCGGTTTCGTTTTCTAAATTATGCGCTTTGACAATGGCTGATCCTAATAAAATCTGTACAGGATTCTCCAAATCAACATTATGATTTGTTATATATTCCTCAAGAGAAAAGAACCCTCCATAGGTAATTCCTCCTCTAAAAAGATAATTTTTTACTTCTTGATATTTTTCCAAACCTCCGTGCACTATTGTCATTGTAAGTAAATTACTACACAAGCATGTCATACATATCATAAAATCGTGAATGTAGCCTTGTTCCGCCCAAATATAGCAACAATCCGAAAACCAAGAGATATTGACAGTTTTTTTATAGTCAATACCATTCTTAACTTCTTGCAATTTACAAATCAAATATTGGAAATCAGATATAGTTGAGGATTCGCGCAACTTTTGTGAAAAACCAAGTAAATCTATGTAACCGACAATTTTTTTGCCATACTTTAAATCGGTGTCATTTAGTTTACTGACCAAATCCATTATACGCTTCATTCTATTCATCTCATATTTAAATTCAATCAATTGTGAATCACAGATCCCTTTCATCCTCATCACAACCAGACAAATCTTCCCACCATAATTGTTTTTCAAGATCCGTGAATGTCAACAATAGCGACGCTTCTATCTGAAGACCATCAGCAATGGCTAACAACAAAGAGACTGAAATGTTATTATGATATTTCCCACGTTCAATGCGACTGATAACACTTTTATCAATATGGACTTTTGCTGCAAGCTCATCTTGACGCATACTCCGTAATGCTCTGTAATAAGCTATCTTCGCGCCGATCTGTCGGAAAATAATCTGATTTTTAACCTCCCTGCTGTCAATCTTAGCCATTCGTTTCACCTCCTACCATCACCAACTGCAGTATAGCATATTTCTTTCAATTTTTACTCGCCCATCTTTGCCTAATAATAAGCCAAATAGGAAACTAAGTTCCTAAAACGTTTGGCGAATTTCAAACTCAAAATGAGACATACTCATCAATGAACTACCACATGAATCAAATCTCCCTTTGATGCTATACGGACAACGGGAGAGAATATGAGCGTATGATGACTGCTCACAAATCATCATAAAAATGGTATATAATC
>JAFXOC010000308.1 GCA_017529085.1 Selenomonadaceae bacterium
GTGGGAATTAGGCTGGGCAGTTTGGCTCGACGGCATGGAGATAATGCAGTTCACATATTTTCAGCAGGTGGGCAGTCAAGATATAAAGCCTGTTGCGGTTGAGATAACTTACGGCTTGGAACGGCTCGCCATGTATATTCAGGGTGTTGAAAACGTGTATGACGTGAAGTGGACGGATAATGTGACTTACGGGGACGTTTTCCATCAGAACGAGTTCGAACAGTCAACTTACGCCTTTGATTTGTCGGACGAGAATTTACTGTTTGACTTGTTCGAGAAATATGAGAAAGAAGCGGTGCGGGTAATAGAAAAAGAATGTGTCCACGCCGCTTACGATTACGTTTTGAAGTGTTCCCACGCCTTTAATTTGCTTGACGCAAGAGGAGCTATCAGCGTAACGGAACGGACTGCGTTTATAGGAAGGGTGCGCAAGTTGGCGAGACTTTGCGCCGAAGCGTATTTAAAACAACGGGAAGAAATGGGATACCCAATGTTAAAGAAGGGAGGGGATGCGAAATGAAAAAGACATTGCTTTTTGAGATAGGAACGGAGGAAATCCCCGCTCATGTGGTGCCTAAGAGCCTTAAAGAATTGGGCGAAAAGGCGGAGAATGCGTTAAAAGAGTTGCGGTTAGACTTTGGCGAAGTAAAAACGTTGGGTACGCCGAGACGGCTTGCGCTTATCGTAACGGATTTAGCGGATTGTCAGGCGGACGTAAGGGAAGAGCATAAGGGACCCGCCGTTAAGATAGCGTTTGACGAAAACCGCAACCCCACAAAGGCGGCTGCGGGATTTGCGAGAGGCAAAGGCGTTGCGCCGGAGGATTTGGTTGAAAAAGACGGCTATGTTTACGCGGTTGTGGAGAAAAAGGGCGAGGCGACCGAAAAACTTTTGCGGGACGTGCTGCCGAACCTTATAACTTCGTTAAGCTTCCCAAATCATATGCGTTGGGGCAGTTTGGATTTTAAGTTTATACGTCCTATCCGTTGGATCGTGGCGCTTTACGGCGAAGATGTAATACCTTTTGAGATAGCGAACGTCAAGAGCGATCGTAAATCAAGGGGACACAGAGCGTTATACGGTGGCGAATTTAGCATAGCTTCTGCAGGCGATTACGAAGCGGATTGCGAAAAGGCTTTTGTAATTGTAGACCCCGAAAAACGCAGGAAGAAAATAGTTGAAGGTTTAAAGTCTGTCGCTGAGGAAAAAGGCGGCGTTGCGGAGATAACGGAAGATTTGCTTGAGGAAGTATTGTACTTGGTGGAATACCCCACGCCTCTTGCGGGAAGCTTTGAAGAAGCGTACCTGTCTTTGCCGGAAGCCGCCGTTATTACGCCCATGCGGGACCATCAGAGATATTTCCCCGTAAGGGATTCTGCGGGAAAACTTATGCCGCTGTTTTTGACCGTGAGAAACGGCGGGAAAGAGCATTTGGATACCGTCGCCCATGGAAACGAGAGAGTTCTAAAAGCGAGATTGGAGGACGCTAAATTCTTCTTTGAAGAGGATAGAAAAAAGACCTTGGAAGAGCATCGGGAACGGTTGAAGACGGTGGTTTTCCAAGAGGGTTTGGGTTCTGTCTACGAAAAGACGGAGCGCCTTGCCGAACTCTCGAAGTTCTTATGCGACGCTTTTAATTCCGATGAAAAAACCCGTAAACACGCCGAAAAAGCCGCTCTCATATCGAAAGCCGACTTAGTGACGGGAATGGTTACGGAGTTTACGGAACTCCAAGGCGTTATGGGGCGCGAATACGCTCTCTTAGAAGGCAGATGCGAAGGGGTAGCCACGGCGATAGACGAACAGTATATGCCTCGTTTTGCGGGAGATGAGCTTCCCAAAACGGATGCGGGCAAAATACTAAGCCTTGCGGATAAAATCGACAACATCGTGGGTACGTTCAGTCGCGGCAAGATACCGACAGGCTCGCAGGATCCGTTTGCGCTTCGCAGGCAGGCTTTGGGTTTTGTGGGAATTTTGATTGAAGCGAAACTTCACCTTTCGCTTAACGCGCTGGTTGCAAAGTCGATGGAACTTTATAAAAAGAGCGAAGTAGAGGCGATGCAGCAAAATGTCGCTGATTTTATGCGGCTTAGATTAAAGAATTTGTTTACGGAAAAAGGACTCCGTTACGACGTTATGGACGCCGTGCTTGAAAACGTCGACGATCCGTATGCCACATTGCTTCGCGCCGAAGCTGTAGGCGAATTTGTAAAAACTTCCGAATCAAAGAACGCTATACAGGCGTTTAACCGAGTGGGAAATCTCGCCAAAAACGCGACGCGCGACAATGTTGACGAAGCTTTGTTTAAAGAAACTTCCGAAGGCAATTTATACAATGCGTACAA
>JAFXOC010000309.1 GCA_017529085.1 Selenomonadaceae bacterium
CCTACGCCGTCAACGATGGTAGTCTCTTCCTTAGTGGAGCGAACCTGACGAGCGCGACCCAAGTCTTCGATGGTTACGCTGTCGAGCTTACGACCGAGTTCTTCGCTTATCACGTTGCCGCCGGTTAAAATAGCGATATCTTCAAGCATAGCCTTTCTTCTGTCGCCAAAGCCGGGAGCTTTTACGGCAAGAGCCTTAAACGTGCCGCGGAGTTTATTCACGACGATGGTAGCGAGAGCCTCGCCATCCAAATCCTCAGCGATAACGACAAGCTGTTTGCCCATCTTCACGACCTGTTCCAACACAGGAAGAATGTCCTGCACGGAAGAAATCTTGCGATCGGTAATCAAGATGTAAGGATCTTCCATAACGGCTTCCATCTTGTCCGCATCAGTCACCATGTAAGGAGAAATATAACCGCGGTCAAACTGCATACCTTCCACAACGGAAAGGTTGGTGGTCATGGATTTGGACTCTTCAACGGTGATAACGCCGTCCTTGCCCACTTTCTCCATAGCTTCCGCGATAAGCTTGCCAATCTCTTCGTCGGAAGAAGAAATCGTCGCAACCTGAGCAATATCCGCTTTGCCGTCAACCTTCTTCGCCTTTGCGTGAATTTCGCCTACAAGAGCGTCAACAGCGGTTTCGATACCCTTTTTAATAATCATGGGGTTAGCGCCCGCGACAACGTTTCTCATACCCTCATGAATCATCGCCTGAGCGAGAAGCGTAGCGGTAGTCGTGCCATCGCCCGCTATATCGTTGGTCTTGGTAGCAACTTCTTTAACAAGCTGCGCGCCCATATTTTCAAACGGATCTTCAAGCTCTATATCTCTTGCAATCGTTACGCCGTCGTTTGTGATAGTGGGCGCGCCGAATTTTTTATCGAGCACCACGTTGCGACCTTTAGGCCCCAATGTAACCTTAACAGCGTTTGCAAGCGCATCAACGCCGCGACCCAACGCGCGACGAGCGTCCTCATCAAATAAAATCTGCTTTGCCATATAATCTTCTCCCTTTTTTCATGTCAGTTCTTTACTTTCTTTTTTTTCTCTTTCTTTTTTGTAAAAAAGAAAGAGAAAAAAGAAAGTAACAAAGAAAAAAAGAAAAGAAAAAACTTTAATAATTGGTTTTGCGATGTTGTTAGTCTTTTACAATATCGCCAATATATCGCTTTCGCGAACAACTAAGTATTCTTTGTCGTCTACTTTGACTTCAGTGCCGGAGTATTTTGAGAAAAGCACCTCGTCGCCCGCTTTAACTTCCATTTTGGCGCGTTCGCCGTTATCTAAAAGCTTGCCGGGGCCGGCAGCTATAACCTTACCTTTTTGAGGTTTTTCTTTTGCGGTATCGGGAAGAACAATTCCACTGGCAGTTTTTACGTCGCCCTCCGATACTTCAATGACGACTCTTTCGCCTAAAGGCTTAATCATATCTAATTCCTCCTAAATTTCAAAAATGTTAGCACTCTCAAAAGCTGAGTGCTAATTACAAAGTATAGAATACCACTTTTTCGTAAAAAGTCAATAGGTAAAAGTCAAAAAAACAAAGTTTTTGAGATTTAAAAGTTACTATTCACGGGCAGTAAAAAAAGAAAAATAGTGCTCTTCATGGCTCTCCTTCCGCCCTTCGGGCACCTCCCTCTAGGGAGGCACTCGGATTACTGCTTTTGAGCCTAAAATTTTAAATTGCCTCTAACCAAGCCCCCCTCTTAGAGGGGGGTAGGGGGGAGAGTTCGGCAAATAAACAGTAATAAGTCTACAGTCTGATATTGCTTTTATTAGGAGGAATTTTTATGAGTAAGACTTATGGTTACGTTCGTGTTTCAACTCAGGAACAACATACGGATAGGCAAATTGCCGCAATGCTTAAAGCGGGGGTTTTGGCAGAAAATATTTTTTCAGATAAATTGTCGGGGAAAAATTTTGACCGCCCGAATTACAAGAGGATGATGGAAGCGCTTCGTCCGGGGGACAGACTTATAATTGCCAGTATAGACCGATTGGGAAGAGATTGTTATGAAACAATAGATCAATGGCGTATTATTACCTGTAAAAAAATGGTGCAAATTATTGTTATGGATATGGATTTTTTAGAGGATTTGCAAACTAAAGATGTATTCGGGCGTATGCTTGGCGATATCATGCTTTATATCATGTCCTATTTTGCGCAGCTAGAACGGGAAAAAATTATTACCAGACAAAAAGAAGGTATAGCGGCGGCAAAGGCAAGAGGAGTCAAATTCGGTCGAAAAGCGATAGGAAAACCTCGAAAATTCGACGCTATACTAAAACAGTGGCGGGCAAAGGAAATCACTACGACTAAAGCCGCAAGATTATTAGGTGTTTCTCGCCCGACTTTTCTAAAGTGGACAAAAAAATGACCGTAAAAAAACTCTTGAGTTTTTTTACGGCAATCATTTTTGATAAAATTTACAAAAATATAACATGATGTCGACAATTTTAGTATAAATTTGTGTTAATTGTAAAATGAAATCGGACACAAAAAAAGACAAGCAGGAAGGCTTGTGGTAGGATAAGTGTGACGCACAATCCGCCGAAAGGAGCCAACCTGCATGTCTAGCACTAATTCTACTACAA
>JAFXOC010000310.1 GCA_017529085.1 Selenomonadaceae bacterium
TACCATGCCGCCGGTTTACTATCCGTTTGCCGACAGCGTTTTAAACAACAAGCGCAAGTTGGTGGAAAGTCCGCTGGTTGAAAAAAACGGCCGCTATGAGATGAATTTTAAGGATATAGAGGAAAAAATAGTTTCAGAAAAGGTGAAACTCCTTATTCTGTGCAGTCCCCACAATCCGGTCGGGCGAGTGTGGACAAGGGAAGAACTTGAAAAGTTGGCGGATATTTGCCTTAGTCATAAAGTGATTATCGTATCCGACGAAATTCACGGCGATTTTGCGCGCGCGGGGCATCGTCATCATGCGACGGCAACTCTTTCGCCCGATGTTGCAAAAAACGTTGTCACCTGCACGTCTCCGAGCAAGACGTTTAATTTGGCGGGACTACAGGTTTCCAACATCTTTATCGAAGACGAAGATTTAAGACAAAAGTTTCGGACGGCGTTAAAGCGGACCGGTTACGACGAGCCGAACACTTTGGGGCTGACCGCCGCAAAGGCGGCTTACGACTTTGGCGGCGAGTGGCTGGAGGAGCTTTTGGCGTATTTGGAAGATAATTTAGAGTACTTAAAAAACTTTTTAAGGGAGAGTTTGCCGCAAGTGCGGCTCATAGAGCCGGAGGGGACTTATCTGGTCTGGCTGGATTTTTCCGCCCTAGGCTTAACCGATAAAGAGTTAAATGAGCGCATAATAAAAAAAGGCAAGCTATGGCTAGACAGCGGACATATCTTCGGCGCGGGCGGCGAAAATTTTGAACGTCTGAACATAGCTTGCCCCAGAAGGGTGTTAAAAGAAGGACTTGAGCGATTGGCGGGGTGTTTTTAAGTTTTTATTGAAAAATGCTTTACATCACAACACAGCCGCTACGCTTTTTGCGAAAAAAGAATCTTCTCGTTCCTGTTTTTTCTCGTGACGACTTTTCAGTTCTTGCAGAGCAGCGTCGCCCACTTTACAATCCTCACGGGTTAAAATCCCATCATTACCCGTTGCGGGATACCATCCGGGAACATCTACAATTATACTTTCTCCTTTGTAGCTGTACTTTACGGGTCGGATATCCCGTTTTAAAATCTCACCCGTTTCCGGATGTATACGAATATTTTCTTTCATTTGCCCTCGCCTCCCGTTTATTTTTCTTTAAAGGAAAGTAGCTTAAACTCAGCCACAACGTCTTCGGTGAATTTTATATAGAGCAACATATCTTGATATGGCACATGGTACACATCTTGCCATATTTTGTTGTTTGCGTAAGATGTCATAGATTTATAAAAATGCTCCGGCGTCATGGTCGCAACAACATCGTCTATTTCACGGCGATTAATGCCTAAAGCCAAAGCCGAACGTTGCGCCGTCACCGTAATATCAAAATCGGACGCTTTAAATTTTTCTAAATCATATGACGGAGTTAATTTGTCAATCACTCTTGGCACTTGGATATCTCCCGTTTGAATTTTTTTTCAGTATATATTTTGAAACTGATTTTTAGATTGCATGATATTATTCTTCATAAAGACAGTTTTTCCTTTTTTGGAGACAGAACTTTAGTGATTTTTCTAAGGAGTGAGAAATCGTGAAAAATCCTCTGCACTATCAAATATCGGAATACGACTGCGGCCCTACGTCGCTGCTTAACGCCTTGATATATCTTTTTGAGCGGGAGGAAATTCTGCCGGAAATCATAAGGTATATCATGTTATATTCTCTCGATTGCTACGATAGATGCGGCATTTTGGGGAAAAGCGGCACATCGAAAATGGCGATGATGTTTCTCTCCGAATGGTTGAACGGCGTGGGTCGCGCAGGGGTTCTGTCCGTTGAGAGCCGTCATTTGACGGGAAAACAAGTGTATATCGGGGAAAACAGTCTTTTGACAGACGCTTTGAAAAGAGGCGGCGCAGTTGTAGCCAGACTTAATCTTGAAGGGGAACATTATGTGCTGTTTACCGGCGCGGAAAAAGAACATATACTTTTGTTTGACCCGTACTATTGGCCTCAAGGCGCGTCGGACGGGAACATTATCTCAGTAACCGATAAACCTTTTGCGTACAACAGAAAAGTGCCATTCGCGTATTTCAACAGGGAAGGCGAAGAACCTTATTCATTGGGCGCTATTGAAAAAAGGGAAGCCGTGCTGCTGTTTAACAGTCGTATCAAGTTGACCGCCGAAAAAACGATTGAGTATTTTATATAGAAAATGCCGATTGTTATAATTCACTCTATAATTCCAAGTTCCCTCATCATGCCTTCAACCTTATCTAAATCCACGGGTTTTGCCGCGTATCCGTCGCAGCCCAAGTCGAATGCTTCGTCAACGTAATCCATGTCGCTTAAAGCCGTCATCATAATTATCGGAAGCCTCGCATCTTCCGCTACTCCCAAATCTTCTTCAAGTTTTCGTATTACGGACAACACTTCTATTCCCGAAACTTTCGGCATCATCACGTCTAAGCACAAAAGATCGAAGGAGTCGCCGTTCTTTACCGTGTCCGTGAACACTTCGAGAGCTTCCATACCGTCCGAGGCAATCGTCACCTCACCAAAATCCGACAAAAACTTTTTTAATACGAGCGCGCTCGTCGCATCGTCTTCCGCTATCAAAAATTTCATCTTCATCACCTCTGTCGGGGCTTCGCCCCAAACCCCAGCAGGGGCGTTGCCCCTGCACCCTGCCAAAGGAGCTTCGCCCCTCCGGACTTACGGTTAAATATTTTTATTTTACGCCTAATCTTTTCTTGCACATATCCAGTAAACTCGTTATATCCTTCTTCTCAAAGGAAAGCTTGTCCTTCTTATCCGCAGGTTGCGGCGTAAATATTTCTTCGTCCTCCGAGCCTTCAATTAACGGGATTGTAAAGTAAAAGAGACTTCCTTTGCCTAATGTCGAGGCTACGCCCACGTTACCTTCCATTAATCCTACGAGTTCTTTTACTATGCGAAGCCCAAGCCCCGTGCCGCCGAATTTTCTCGTAGTGGAGCCGTCCACCTGACTGAAAGCTTTAAAGAGCTTCTGCATTCCCTGAAAATCCATGCCAATCCCTGAATCCGTAACGCAAAATCTTAAAAATTCTCGTCCGTTCCGTTTTGTTTTTCGACAATTTAGTGCGATAGCGCCGCTTTCGGTGAATTTTACCGCGTTTGTCAGGAGATTGTTTAGAATTTGTCTGAGCCTTAACGGATCGCCTTTTATAGTTGTCGGAAGGGCACGCTTATCGCTTTTTACGAAATACACTCCCTTATTTTTTGCAACTCTTGAATGAACCCTTTCCACTTGATCCAGTAGCGCGTGAAGGTCTAAATTTATCTACTCCACCTGCATTTTGTGATTTTCAAGCTTTGAATAATCAAGTATGTCGTTTATAATCTGCAAAAGATCGGTGGCGCAGGTTTTGGCGGAGGTTAGGTTCTCTCGTTGGTCTTTTGTGAGTTTGCTTCTTAATGTAAGTTCCACCATGCCTAAAAAGCCGTTGATGGGAGTGCGTATCTCGTGGCTCATGTTGGCTAAAAATTCGCCTTTCACTCTTGAAGCTTCCTCCGCTTGAAGTTCCAAGAGTCTGATTCTCGTAATATCCCTAAGTATAATGGAAGCACCTGTAAGCGCGCCGTTTTCAAATACGGGAGAAATTGTGGCGGAAAGATATATTTCCTTGCCATTTTGTAGCAGTCCCACATTTTTAGCGAAACCCAAGGATTTTTTCGTCTTTAAAACATCATCTATAGGTGCGGTAAAGCTTTCGCCGCTGACAAAGTTGCAAAGCGGGCAAACATCGTTGAAAAGACGACCTCTGTAATTATCTTCGGATTGGAGCAGTTCCTTTGCCGCTGCGTTCATATATACTATTTTACCTGCGGTATCCGTTAGAATAATCCCGTCGGATATGTATGAAAAAAAGCCTTCAAAGTCCATAGAAGCCTCCCTTCATTGTTTTACTATCGCCATCATAAGGGTAATAGCCGAAAAGACGAGACCGCCCACGGCTAAAAGCGTTGCAATCATACCGACGAGAAGCGTATAAGAAAAATTCCTGACGTGTTTTTCCGTGCTGTCCATTCTCGCTTCAATTCTGTCCATTCTTTGATCCATCTTGTTCTCAAGGTTTTCGATTTTCTGATCCATCTTGTTTTCAAGATTTTCAATTCTTTGATCCATCTTGTTCTCGAGGTTTTCTATCCTCTGATCCATCTTGTTCTCAAGATTTTCGATTTTGTTGTTCAAACGAGTTTCCAATCCGCTCATGGCGTTCATTATGGATTCGTAATCCCTGCCAAGTTTTTCGATATATTTTTCAACCCAGTTTATCTCTTGCGCTCCGTTTAAATGCAATCCGCCCGCCATATTTATCGTCTCCTTTCCGCGTATTTTCCTTTCGTTTCTTTTCTTAAATTTTACTACATTAAGGAGGTTTCGTCAACGAAGTCAAGAGAAAACAAAAGCTTTGTGTTTCGGGTTGTAAACAAATCAATAAATATTGCGCTCTTCATGGCTCTCATTCCACCGCTTCGCGGTCCACCCCCCTCTAGGAGGGAGGCTTCTCAACCGCAACTTTGAGCCAAAATTTTACATTGCCTTGAGCCAAGCCCCCCTCCTAGAGGGGGGGAGGGAGAGCAAAAACATTAAAAGAACATTAAAAAATCAACATAACGAAGAAAATTTTCACGTAATTTCCATTGTTTACTTTGCCATATTTCTTTTAGATAGCAAGACTTTTCGATGATTTTGAAAAGAATTATCATACTTCTTGTTTTATCTCATTTACAATTCTTTCATCTTTCTTGACGGCGCGGGGCGAAAGTGATATCTTTCTTTGTGGTAAACCCAAAGGAAAGAGAGTATTATGTACCATGGATCAGTTATTGCAGGAAGAAGCCACGCCCGCTGCCGCCGAAACCGGCGCGCCCGCGCTTAAAAATCCCTACGCTTCGGGCAACGCCGGGGCCGACGCGCCCAACGCGTCCGA
>JAFXOC010000311.1 GCA_017529085.1 Selenomonadaceae bacterium
CCATGGCGGTGCGGTTGAACATATTTTCGATGACGCTGTATTTCGCCAAACTGTACGGATAGAACTTTTCCTCGATATGCAAAAATTCCTCAACCAACAACGACAGATTAGCCGCCCTGATACCGCTGGGATTATCGCAATCGTAGAGTGTAAACGAACCGTTTTCAATCTCGCTTCGCCAATTTGTGAGGTTATCTTCCGCTCTCTTGCCGAATTTATCGGATTCGCCTTTATTTTGCTTCAGATAGTAGTCGCTATAGGCTAAATCGCTTGCATATTGCTCTTTTCGCTCTTTACCGAAAAATTTAGAGGTTGCGTCCAGAAAATATATTCCCTTATAACGCTCGTCTCTTACCAATTTCTCAATCTCTCGCCTTGCGTTTTGGCTCTCTTCTTCGTCCAACGCAAAGACGACAACCACATGGAATCCGTAAGGAATAGGTTCTGTCAGCATTCGATTTGCTTTTCCGGACAAATCTTTATAAGCGACGGAAGAGAGGGTAAAGCGATTTTTAACTTTGAGAGGAAGATTAATTGCCTCCATGAGTTGCGCTCTTACCGCTATTTCGGAGGTTTTCATATTTTTAAGAATTTCTTCCTTTTTCTTCTGTATATTCCCCGCGTCTCTGTGAATACCGGCTACGGTGTATTCCGCGCGATTACCCACAATTTGTTTAAACAACAGATTGTCTTTTACCAGTTGCTCCGCAACTACGTTGGCTTTTCCCCTTTGCCAATCCGTACCCAAATACGCTAGTTCAAGATTTCGATCGTTAGGGCGCAAAAGCTCTACCATTCCGCCTAATTGCCCCGAAATAGCTTGCAACAAAAGAATGGTTTTAAATACTCTCTGCGCGTCCTCGCTATATTTATCCATGTTGTATAAACCATAGTTGCCCAAAATAATGCGAACAGCGTCGTTCACAACGTCTTGACCGTTTTGTCCCTTCAGATTAAAGAAGTTCCAAAGCATATCCACAGTCAAAAGATTTTTATTATCCAAAGGACCGTGATTATCTATAAACCACTTGAAACCATGGGCGTCGGGATTATCGTTAATTATAAATTCAAACATACTCCGCTGATTGGAGCCAACTACGCTTGCTATATTTTTAAGAACCAACGCGGAAAAGGGATGCATGGGAACAATACCCTTTAAATCCTCGTCGGAGAGCTTTCCGCCGTCGGAAGTTCTGGTATTTTCCACAATGGCTTTGCGAACGTCTCCAAGGTCATTGTTAAGTTGCGCGGCGTACTTTGCCCATTTATCCGCCAAAACTTTATCATCGGTGGTTTTCATGGCTTGATGCATAAGTTTCAGAGCGATATTGTCGGGCAATTCTATTTTTACCACAGGCAAGAACCTATCGCGAATCTTCTTGTCGTCGTCCTTATTTTTAATAAGTTGCTCGCTGCCGTGTGTGACAATCATAAAATAAAAAGGCGTATTCTGACTTAAAGCGGCGAGAGTTTGAAAACCTGTCAAAGAATTTCCGTTGTTTCTGAAAAAATCCGTAAATTCGTCCCAAATAAAAATTATCGCGCCGAGATTATTTTTGTCTATAATATCGGCGAGCCAATCGGCGCAAGATTGCGCGTCCATCTGCATAGCC
>JAFXOC010000312.1 GCA_017529085.1 Selenomonadaceae bacterium
CGGCAGGGCGGCGTGAAGCGCGTGCTTTTCTCGTCCACGGCGGCGGCCTATGGCGATGTGCCGGAACGCGATTTGCCGATCAAGGAGGCGCACAAGCTGGCGCCGATGTCGTTCTACGGGCTGTCGAAGGTGACGGCGGAACGGTATCTGGAGCTTTACCATGAGCGGTTCGGCTTGGATTATGTGGTTTTGCGTTTCGCGAACGTCTACGGCGAGCGTCAGGGCGACGGCGGCGAAGGCGGCGTTATCAGCATTTTTACAAAAAAACTTGCGGAGAACGAAAACATAACCATTTTCGGCGACGGCGAACAGACTCGTGATTTTATCTATGCCGGCGATATTGCTCGGGGGATTGTGGCTGCGCTTGAAACCACAAATATAAATACCGCCTATAATTTATGCGGCGAGACGGAAACAAGCCTGAGGGAACTTGTCAGCGTGTTGTCCAAAATTAAGGGGGAAAATATAATTCCCAATTATGCGGAGGAACGACCGGGAGACATCAGAAGATCGGTGCTTTCTGCCCAAAAAGCAGAGAGGGGATTGTCGTTCAGGGCAAAAACTCCTTTAAAAGACGGGTTGATGAAAACTTTTAAATATTTTGAACAGAGAGTAAAGGAAAAAAATCAATAAAAAATTTTTTACAAGCAGGTTTTTTATAAATTTTGTAGAAATAATGACTATGTACTGTGAACTAAGGGGGAATCTTAATGGCAGCTGAAGACGAAATCAGGCAAAAACTACAGTCTTCGATTGACGAGATTGCAAAGTCCACACAGACCGTGTATCATGCGGTGGAACAGGTGGCTCAGATGGCAAGTTCGCTTGCAAAAGCCGGTCAGGAATCTGTGACTATGGCAAAATTACTGCAAGAGAAAAATGCCGATACAATAAAAGTTATCGAATTTATAACAAATATTGCGGGACAGACGAATTTATTAGGACTTAATGCGGCTATAGAGGCGGCGCGCGCAGGCGAGCAAGGTCGCGGCTTTGCGGTTGTTGCGGAGGAAGTCAGGAAACTTGCGGAGCAATCAAGAGAAGCTACGGAAAAAATTCAAGCCACGTTAAACGAGATGAACCAAGCGGTTGAGGACATCTCCAAATCCATCGAAACAACGGGAAATATCAGCGAACAGCAGGCTGCTTCCACAAGGGAAATTACGGACAACCTCTCGAGAGTTTCACGCGCAGCCGAAGACTTGAAACAGTATATTCAAAATTTGAAGTAAAAGAGTCCTGCCGCAGTTGCGGCAGGTATTTTTATGTTGACCCCTTCATCGCCTTAGGCGGTGAAGGGGTATTTAAAGGAGATGAAATTATTTGAGAGCTGTTGTAACAAGAGTAAGCGAGGCTTCTGTTGAGATAGAGAAAAAAATCGTAGGCAAAATCGGCAAAGGATTTTTGGTACTATTGGGCGTCGGCATTGGCGATACGGAGGAGAACGCCAAGCATTTGGCGGAAAAAATTGCTCATACCAGAGTATTTTACGATGAAAACGATAAAATGAATTTGAGTTTGGGCGACGTTGGCGGCGCGCTCTTGATAGTTTCGCAATTTACACTATACGCAGATTTAAAAAGCAGACGGCCGGGGTTTACTAAAGCGGCAAAAGCTGACGTTGCGGAAGAATTGTATGAAAAATTTATTGATTACTGCAAGGAATACGGGTTTCAAACAGAACACGGTGAATTTGGAGCGGATATGCAGGTTGCGTCTGTAAACGACGGTCCCGTTACCCTCTTGTTTGATACGGACGAGGTATGATATGGAAAAAAATTACGCGTCTCTTGCGGTAAACGTGGGAGTTAATCTGCAAAAGGGGCAAATACTTGTAATACAATCCCCCATAGAATGCGCCGAATTTGCCCGTTCTGTCGCAAAAGCGGCTTATGAAAGGGAAGCGAAAGACGTTGTTATACTCTGGAACGACGAACTTTTCGCCAAACTTCGCTTTGAAAATGCGGATATTTCGGTTTTCGGCGAATTTCCCGCTTGGAGGAAAGATTGCTTTGAAAGTTACGCCGAAAAAGGCGCGGCTTTTATAAATATCGCTGCAAGCGACCCCGAAATTATGCGGGGAGTTGATAAGGATAAACTTTCCCTTTTCAAAAAAACGGCGGGCGGCGCGCTTGTCAATTACAGGGAACGCTTAATGTCCAACAAAAACAGATGGTGTATTATCTCCAGACCTACCGTTTCATGGGCGAAAAAAGTTTTTCCGGATTTAGACGACGAAGCGGCTTTCGCCGCTCTTGAAAAGGCGATATATAAAGCTACAAGAGCGGACGCGGGGGATGCTGCGGAAAATTGGGCAAAACATACGAAGGAACTGGCGAAAAGGGCGAAGTTTTTAAACGAGCAAAATTTTAAATTCCTGCGCTATAGAAATTCCCTCGGCACGGATTTAACCGTAGAGCTTGCAGAAAATCATATTTGGGCGGGCGGCGCGGAAATTGCGGCGGACGGAGTGGAATTTGTGGCGAATATGCCTACGGAAGAAGTTTATACCATGCCCAAAAGAGAGGGAACAAACGGCGTGGTGGTTGCGACTCGTCCAATGCAGTATCAGGGAAATTTGATTGAGAATTTCACTCTTACGTTTAAAGACGGAAAAGTAGTTGATTTTTCCGCAAAGAAGAACGAAACGCTTTTAAAAGAGTTGCTAAATGCGGACGAAGGCGCAAGTTTCTTGGGAGAAGTTGCATTGGTGCCCTTTGATTCCCCCATCAACAACAGCGGCGTTTTGTTTTACAACACCTTATTCGACGAGAACGCATC
>JAFXOC010000313.1 GCA_017529085.1 Selenomonadaceae bacterium
CGGAAGAACGGTTGCGGCTATACTGGAAAATTACCAGGAAGAGGACGGTTCGGTAAAGGTGCCTAAGGTTTTAGTCCCGTATATGGGCGGGGTTGAAATTATTAAGTAAGGTTGTGATTTTAAAGGAGAGATTTTCATGGAATTAACGGGAAGCAAGACAGAAGCCAATTTGTGGGCGGCTTTTGCAGGCGAGTCTCAGGCAAGAAACAAGTATACGTATTTTGCCTCCAAAGCAAAAAAAGAAGGTTTTGTTCAGATTGCCAACATCTTCCAAGAGACAGCCGACAATGAGAAAGAACACGCCAAGATTTGGTACAAATTAGTCGAAGGCGTGGCGGACACCAAGGAGAATTTAAAGCGCGCCGCTGCGGGTGAAAACGAAGAACATACGAGTATGTACCCGGAATTTGCCAAAGTCGCCAGAGAAGAAGGCTTTGACAAGATTGCGAAACTTTTTGAGGCGGTTGCAAAAATCGAAGCGGAACACGAAAAACGTTACAAAATTCTACTTCAAAATATTGAAGACGGCGTTGTCTTCAAGAAGAATGAGAAGATTTTGTGGCAGTGCTTAAACTGCGGCTATGTGGTGGAAGCCGATGCGGCGCCCGAGACTTGCCCCGTATGCGACCATCCTCAATCTTACTTCCAAAAATTGGTGGCGAATTACTAATGAAAAAGGATGCGTATTTGAATTTTTCAAATACGCATCCTTTTTATCAAGAGGTCATTTATGGTTTTTATAAAAATTTTCAAACACAATATTGATTTAACTCTATCCGTTATTTTTGCGGTGCTTACATGGTTAATCGCGCCGCCTTCCTTATATACGGTTATTCATAGACTAAACATACCTCTTTTGGGACTTTTAATTGCTCTCATGTGCATAGTGGCGGGTTTTCGCATAAGCGGATTTTTTGACGTTATTATACAGCGCTTTTTTAAAGGCAACGTCACAGAAAGAAGCGTAGCCAGATTTTTCATCTTCGCCTGTTATTTCAGTTCAATGCTTATCACTAACGATGTGGCGCTCATTATCTTCATTCCTACCGCTATTTTTACTTTCACAAAGTTAAACAGAGTCAGAGTTATCGCTCCAACTGTCGTATCGGCAACGATAGCGGCAAATTTAGGCAGTATGCTGACTCCTATCGGCAATCCGCAAAATCTATTTATATATTCCCGCTATACCCTTTCGTTGAATGAATTTTTGTCAATCACGGCTCCTTTTGTTGTTGTAAGCGGCATTATTATATATTTGGCAACATTTTTTTTGCCGAATTCAAAAGTAAAAATTGCCAAAAGCAGAGAAAAAAAATTACCTATTAAAAATTTGGCATATCTATCAATATTATTCTCACTTTGTCTGCTTCATGTAATTCGTTTAATACCGTTTTCGGTACTTGCGCTTATCGTGTTTCCATCAATATTTTTTTTGAACCGCAAACTTTTTTTGAAAGCCGACTACAAGCTGATATTCCTATTTGCCGCATTATTTATAGGGGTCGGGAATTTAAGCGAAATTCAATTTTTCAAAAACATATCGCAAATTTTATCGGGACATGAAATGGCAGTTTCGATAATTTTAAGTCAAATAATATCAAATGTTCCTGCGACTGTGCTGCTTTCTGAATTTACAAATTCCTACGAACCTCTCTTAATTGGCGTAAACATCGGAGGGCTTGGAACAATTATAGCGTCTATGGCAAGCCTTATTTCCTTTAAAGCTTATGTGGAAATGCGCTTCAGCAAAATAGGATATTATTTGCTGATGTTTACCTTAGGCAATTTGTTTATGCTTGCCATGCTTCTTGCGTATTATAAATTATTCTATTAAAAAACCCCCTTGCGGGGGCTTTTTTAATTTAAAACGAATAAAGTTTCTCAACCTTATGATAATGTGTGTGCAAAAGTTCATGCGCTCTTTCGCTTAACGGTTCTCCCAAATATTCCTTGTAAAGCGTGATTATGTCGGGATTTTCATGCGATTTTCTGATGGGAAGGCTACGGTCGATTTGATAAAGCGCTTCCATTCGTTTTTGCTTTATGGCGTTGGTTGTGCCGATGGGCTGACCGCCGCCGCCTATGCAGCCGCCGGGGCAAGCCATGATTTCAATGAAGTCGTAGGGGGATTTTCCCTTTTTCACATCTTCCATCAAAATCTTTGCGTTCTTTAAGGTATGCGCTATGGCGACCTTGACTTTCCTTTCGCCCAGATCCACTTCGGCTTCCTTAATGCCTTTAAATCCGCGCACTTCTTCAAATTCGATGCGAGGAAGCGTTTGCCCCGTGAATTTTTCGTACACGGTGCGGAGCGCCGCTTCCATAACGCCGCCCGTTGCGCCGAAAATCGCTCCTGCGCCGCTACCTGTGCCAAGCGGACTGTCAAATTCGCTCTCCGGCAAATCTTTAAACGAAATGCCCACGTATTTAATGAGTTTGATAAGTTCGCGGGTTGTAAGCACTATATCCACGTCCCTCATGCCGTCCCTTCCCATTTCGGGACGAGCCGCTTCGAATTTCTTCGCCGTGCAGGGCATGATGGAAACAGTTACGACGTCTTTAACGTCTATACCCGCTTTTTCGGGATAATACGTCTTTGCGATTGCGCCGAACATACTCATTGGAGATTTTGCGGAGGATAGATGTTCTTTGAAATCCCCGTAATTTTTCTCCAAGAAATTCACCCAACCGGGGCTGCAAGAGGTTATCATGGGGAATACGCCGTTGTTTTTGATGCGGTGGATAAACTCGGAACCTTCTTCCATAATGGTAAGGTCTGCGCCAAAGTTTGTATCGAACACCTTATCAAATCCAAGCAAACGAAGCGCCTGCACCATTTGTCCCGTGACGATTTCGCCGGGTTTCATGCCGAATGCGTCGCCAAGCGCCACGCGAACGGAAGGCGCAACCTGAACTATTACGTGTTTCTTCGGATCTTGTAATGCGTCAAGTACAGCGTCCGTATCGTCTTTTTCAACGATTGCGCCCGTTGGACAAACGATGGAGCATTGACCGCAAAGCACGCAGTCCGTTGCCTCCATAGGTCTGTCGTAAGCTGTCGTCACGCCGATGTCGCTTGAACGGTGATTGTAGGTAAGCGCAGCAATGCCTTGTATGTCTTTGCAAGCTCTAATGCAGCGTCCGCAACGAATACATTTTGAGGGATCCCGCATAATGCTCGGATTGGTTTTAATACGCGGTTCGTGTTTTACGACGCTTGGCAAATGGGATTCCAAAATGTTAAATCTGCTGCAAAGTTCCTGCAAATCGCAGTTTTGGTTGCGCGGGCAGCTAAGGCAGTCCTTGTTGTGGTTCGCAAGCATAAGCTGTAAAATAGCGACTTGCGTATCTCTAACTATGGGAGTATCGGTAAAGACTTCCATGCCTTCCCAAACTTCCGTCGAGCAGGCGGCAAGCAAACGCTTTTTGCCCGTTACTTCAACGGAGCATATACGACAGTGCGCCTTTATGCGCTGATCTTCATGATAGCAGAGGTGAGGAATATCTATACCGATTTTTTTCGCCGCCGCCAATATTTTTGTGCCTTTTTCGACTTCTACGGGTATATTATTTATGGTAAGATGCACCATTTGTACTTCCGACATTATTTCGCACCTCCGATTTCGAAGAGCTCTGGAAAGAGTTTCATAGCGGACATAAGAGTATTTTGCGCAGTTTCGCCAAGCCCGCAGAGGGAGGACATACTCATGACCCTGGCTATTTTCTTCATCATGCAGATATCCGTTTCAGTTGCGGTACCCTCCGCCATTTTTTCGAGAATAATCTTTATATGAAGGTTGCCTTCTCGACAAGGGGTGCATTGTCCGCAGCTTTCTTCCGAGAAGAAATCCTGA
>JAFXOC010000314.1 GCA_017529085.1 Selenomonadaceae bacterium
GATTTTCGATTTATATTTCTCAAAATCCCGCTCAATTCGCTTATCCAGAGTTTCTTCATTCAACGCAGGTTTTAAGTCTATGGCGATTTCGACCGACTTACCCTCCAAGAGCGACTTTGAAGCCCTTCGGGAGAGCGATAATATAATAGGTCCCGTTATTCCGAAATGGGCAAACAACATCTCTCCAAATTCTTCTTCAACCTTCTTGCCGTCAACAATCAACGCCGCTTTTACGTTTCTGAGAGAAAGCCCAGTCGCTTCCTTTACCCAATCCTCTTCCGTTTCAAGGGGAACCAAGGCGGGAAAAATATCCGTTACCTTGTGACCGAGTTCTTTTGCCATTTTGTAACCGTCGCCGCTTGAACCGGTTGCGGGGTATGACGCGCCGCCCACGGCCAAAATCGCCCTGTCTGCGTTGATTTTTTCGCCTTGTTTCGTTAAAACTCCCGCAACTTTATTTTCGGCGGTTAAAATTTTTTCAACTGCCATATCGGTACGAATATCAACGCCTAAATCCAAAAGCCTGTTTTTAAATGCGTCCGCAACGTCTTTCGCCCTGTCGCTGACGGGAAAGACTCTGCGTCCCCGCTCGACTTTCAGCGGCACCCCGAGATTTTCCACAAAATTCATTACGTCTTTTGGTGAAAACGAATTAACCGCGCTGTATAAAAACTTGCCGTTGCCCTTTATGTTTTTTATAATCTCGACATTCGGGGAATCGTTGGTGACGTTGCAACGACCCTTGCCCGTTATCATCATCTTTTTTCCGAGAAGGGGCATTTTTTCAAGCAAAATAACTTTTGCTCCGTTTTCAGCCGCCGTTATCGCCGCCGTCATTCCCGCCGCGCCGCCGCCTATAACCGCTATCCGCAAAGCGCTCATAAAGCGCCCTCACCTCCTCGTTTGTAAGTTTACGGTACTTTCCCCTAGCCACTCCCTTTAATGTCAGCCCCGCAAAATGCGTCCGTTTTAAAGCCAATACGTCTAAACCGACAGCCGCCAACATTCGCCTGACTTCTCTGTTCTTTCCCTCGTGGATGGTAAGTTCCAGTTTTCCCGTTTCTTCTAAAATTCTCACTTTTGCGGGCGCAGTCACGCCGTCTTCAAGCGCAACCCCTTCACGCAGGATTTTCAACTTATCTTCCGTAATTTCCCCCGCAACCTTCGCCACATAGGTTTTTTCAACTTCGTATTTGGGATGAATAAGAAAGTTTGTCAATTCCCCGTCGTTGGTTAAAAGCAACAATCCTTCGGTGTTATTGTCGAGTCTCCCTATTGGATATATGCGACAATCTTGCGGCAAGAGCGAAACAACGGTTTTCCTGTTCCGTTCGTCTTTTGCTGTGGAAATATAGCCTTTGGGTTTATTCAATAAATAGTATACCTTTTCTTCCTCAAAAGTCAATTTCCTGCCGTCAACATAAATTTCGTCAACATCGGCGTCGAATTTTTCGCCGACGGCGGCAACTTTGCCGTTTACCGTTATTTTCCCCGCCGCTATCAGTTCTTCGGAGCGTCTTCTTGACGCAACTCCCGCGTTGGCTAATATTTTGGCAAGACGCTCTTTCATTACAATCATTCCTTATTGGGTTCTTTCTGCCCTTCGGACATAATCTCCCCCCTACCCCCCTCTAGGAGGGGGGCTGGTTAGAGGAAATTTGAAATTTCAGTTCAAAAATGAAGATGTGAAATTTTGTCACAAAAGTATAAATCAGAGTGCCTCCCTCTCAGAGGGAGGTGCCCGAAGGGCGTAGGGAGAGCCGTAAAGCGGCAGGGAGAAGTTCACATCACTCTAAGCGAATTTTCCCCAAGCAAATTCTTTATCTTCTCGCAAATTTCTTCCGAACCGTCCACCCAATAATCCTCACCGAGTTTTGTCCATCTGCCGTTTAATTCGATATACACCTGATGATTTCCCTTATGTTCCTTCAAAATCTTCTGCAATTCCCCGTATTTTCCGCTGTTTTCTCGTGAAAGGCTTATGTAAAATTCTACGTTGTAATCGTAAAGCGACCACATTTTGTCCGCTATAATCAACAACTTATCGTCCCGCCTGTTTATCTTGCCCTGTATAACGACAGGCGTATCGACTTGCGACAACGCCATATTCTCATAAAAAACCCTCGGGAAAACCGTCACATCTACTTGAGCCGTTGCGTCCTCCAACGTCAAAAAGCACATATCCTCTCCCTTTTTCGTCAATATATGCTTTGAACTTGCGACAAATCCTCCGATTTTTACCGTTTTCTTTTCAGGCAAATTCGCGCCCAATATCTCCGCTATACTTTTAAAATAACGCAGCTTATCCTTAAACTCCATCAGGGGATGCCCCGTCATATAAAAACCCGTCAGTTCCTTTTCCCATTCCAATTTTTCTTTAATCGGTATTTCGGGTAAATCGGGATAACTAAAAGGCTCGGTCTCGGTTACACTCCCAAAAAGTCCAACCTGTCCCAAGGCTCTGTCACGCTGCTCCCTCGCCGCTCGTTCAGCCACAAAATCAATCGTCGCTAACATTTGACTGCGCCTTAAACCGAAGGAATCGAACGCGCCGCATTTAATAAAACTCTCTGCCGCCCGTTTGTTGACAATCCGCATATCGACTCGGTTGAAAAAATCCTCGTAACTGTTAAATTTGCCGTCTCTCCTAATTTTTACTATATGTTCAACGGTTGCGTCCCCAACGCTTTTGATAGCGGAAAGTCCGAAGCGAATCGCCTTTTTGCTTGGGGTAAAACCGCTGTAACTCTCGTTTATATCGGGCGGCAAGATTTTTATACCCATGCGTTCCGCCGCTTCTATATAAACCGCTACCTTATCCGAATCTTGTACGCTAGACATAAGCGCCGCCATAAATTCTTCGGGGAAATGCGCCTTTAAATACGCCGTCTGCCACGCAACCAGAGCGTAAGCCGCGCTGTGGCTCTTGTTGAAACCGTAATCCGCGAAGGATTTTAAAAGGTCGAAGATTTTTTCCGCAAGTTTTAAATCTAAGCCGTTTTTTTCGCAGCCGGACAAAAATTTATCACGTTGCGCCATAAGTATTGCCGCCTTTTTTTTACCCATAGC
>JAFXOC010000315.1 GCA_017529085.1 Selenomonadaceae bacterium
AAGGAGCTTCGCCCCTCTGGACTCCCGTTTTTTTTATTTTTATTACGGGGGCAAGGGGCGATAGTCCCTTTGTAGAGTTCAGAGGACAAAACCCTTTAGTTTGAGTTTGAGGGCGAAGCCCTCAATAATCACTCGCTTTTAGATACTCCGCCGCCGGGAGTCGGCGCATTTCCTGGGGGTTCCGGCGCAGGCTGAGGCGTTGGGGGTGGCGCGGAAGGCGCGCGCGTTTCCGTTCTGCTGTTATCGGAAGGCGCTCTTTCTGTTTCGCCTTCTACGTCTCCATCTCTTGAAGGCGGCGCGGTCTCGACGTTACCCTGATTTTGCTCGTTTGGCTTTTTATTTTTGTCGGTTTCCTTTTTATTATTGTCGCCTTTCTTATTGTTGTCCTTAATTTCCCCTATTCTGCCCCGTTTTTCGGCAACTACCCCGTGGAAATTATGCGGTGGCGTGGTTTCAAGCGCTTTTTTCATAAAACTTGCCCAGATTTGCGCAGGTTGGTTGCCGCCTCCCATACCGCCCAACGAAACATTGTTGTCCTGACCTATCCAAACCCCCGCCACTAAATCGGGAGTATATCCAACGAACCAAGCGTCGTGATAATCGCTTGTGGTGCCGGTCTTTCCCGCGGCAGGTCTGCCGATTTTCGCTCTTGTCCCCGTGCCGTGATCAATAACTCCCATCAGCATACTCGTAAGCTCCGCCGCGCTTTCTTCGCTTATAACGGTCTTTGGCTTCGGCTCCGCTTCGTCTATTATTTTGCCGTTTCTGTCCAATACGCGAATTATCGCAATCGGCGCAACGTGTACGCCGCGATTTGCAAAGGTGCCATACGCGCTGGTAAGTTCCAGCGGCGTCACGCCCTTGGTGAGACCGCCTAACGCAGTCGCAAGGTTTCTGTCGTTTTGCGCTCCGTCCAACACGAAGGTTGTGATACCCATTTCCTGCGCATAGTATATGGGTTTATCCATACCAAGCTTTTGCGCTATCTTCACCGTAGGCACATTTAACGAAAGCTCCGCCGTAAGCCTTAACGAGACCTTGCCTCTAAAGGTTCTGTCGTAATTCTGCGGCGACCAATCTCCGATTTTTACCGGACTGTCGTCTATTACGGTTGAAGGCATATAATTATTCTCAAGCGCCGCCGCAAATACGAAGGGTTTAAACGCCGAACCGGGTTGACGCACAGCCATTGTGGCTCTGTTAAATTGGTCCGTTCCTCGTCCGCCTATCATGGCTTTTATATATCCCGTCTTCGGATCGATGGCGACAAGCGCCCCTTGCGGCTGATCGATTCCGTTCGCGTCGGTGCGAAATCTCGGCAAAAGTTTCATCGCAGCTTCCGCCGCTTTTTGCATATCGGGATCTATGGTCGTATATATTTTCAAACCTTCCTTATATACGGCGTCCGCTCCGTATTTGTCTATCAAAAGCTGTGTTACATAATTTATGAAGTAGTTATCGCTTGAATTATCCGCCTTTTTCGAATGTACCAGTGGAAGCGCTTCCGTCTTTAACTTTGCCGCCTCTTGACGATTGACGTAGCCGTATTTTACCATCTGATCCAAAACGATTCCCTTGCGCTCCTGCGCCGCTTCCAAATTATTAAAAGGCGAATAATAGTTGGGACTTTTTGGTATGCCCGCGAGCATCGCGCATTCGTTCAGGGTCAAATCCTCGACGTTCTTGTTAAAATACACCCTGGCCGCCGCCTGTACGCCGTAAGCTCCTTGACCGAAATATATCTGATTTAAATAAAGCTCCAGTATTTCCTGTTTCGTGTACTGTTTTTCAAGCTGTATCGCTAAGAAAACCTCCTGGATTTTTCTCTTTAGCGTCCGATCTTGAGTCAGATATGCGTTCTTTGCAAGCTGCTGAGTTATGGTAGAGCCGCCTTCCGACACTCCGCCGCCCTTTATATTAGACCAAGCGGCTCTCAGTATGCCTTTTATATCCACCCCGTTATGTTCGTAAAAACGATTGTCCTCAACAGCCACAAAAGCGTCTTGCAAATATTTCGGCACCTTTGCAATCTTTACCGGTATACGATCTTCTTCAGCGTGAATTGTAGCGATTTCATTGCCGTTGATATCGTAAATCGTGGACGTTGCGGGAGGTCTTATATCGTTTGCCAGATCCGGCTTTGTATTCATGCTCGCCGTCAAAAAGCCGCCGATAACCCCCACCGTCATTACCAATATGAATATAAAAATTATAAGAAGAATGCGCTTAATTATGCCAGCAGCATTCGATTTCTTCCTGCGTCTTTTGCCCCCGCTTGTCTCCGCCATTGGCATCCTCCTTGTTCGCTATAACACAACATTCTCATATTTTACTACTAAACTTACGCTTTTGGCAATATATTATTTTTGTTTTCTATAAGTAAAAGCGGAGCTTTTTTATTTTCCGCTTGCCAAACGTTTATGATATATGCTAAAATAGCAAGCGTATTCCACGCGTGGCGTGGGATTCCACTTTAGCCTTTCAGGCATAACCAAGGAGAAGCTTATTTTCCTTGTATCTATCCATACGGAGAAAGTGAGGTTTTTTTCATGAAGGAAGGAATTCATCCCGAGTTTTTCGAAGCGAAAGTGACTTGCGGTTGCGGCAACACTTTTACCACCGGTTCCACCAAAAAGGAACTTAGAGTCGACGTTTGCTCAAAATGCCATCCGTTCTTCACCGGTCGTCAAAGAGATGTAGCAGCCGGCGGCAGAATCGAAAAGTTTAAAAAGCGTTATAAAAAGTAAGAATCTCCCCCATGCGGGGGGATTTTTTTAGAGGTAAACTTATGAGGAAAATTTTTTTGATTCTTAGTGTTTTGCTTCTCGTAATTTTTACGGAGAATTTTTCTGAAGCATCACCAAAAGATGATTTGCAAGCTTCTTACGAAAAAATGAGAACCGTCAAAAACGGTAGGCTAACCCTTAATCTTACAGGACATATTTTTAACAAGGAGGCAAAACTCATAATTAATTCCGATTTTTCCCTAAAACCTAAATTTGCCGCCGTAGGCAATATGAAAATCGCCAAAAAAACATATTCCTTTTTTATCGAGGATTCCTATGATAGCTATACCCTTCACTATAAGGAAAGAAAAGATAAGAATTGGAATAAGAATACATTTAAAAAAGAGGATTTCGACAGACAGCAAAATCCCGATATGAAGACCATAGACAAATTAAGGTACCCCAAAGGATATATGGCGGAAGGCGAATCCGTTGATTTTAAGGACGGCAAATATTACGTAACCATTTCCCCCGATAAGGTAGTTGCGGCTCTGACAGAGATTGTGGAGCGACATGGAAAGGATACGGAGAGCATAGAAAGGACTAAAAAACTTTTTAGCGGTCTTTCTCCTGTAATAGCGGAAATACGTTTGAATAAGGAAGGCTTTGTAAAAGAGGGAAAATTTGAACTGACTCCCCTGATAAAGGAGGTAAAAGAGAAGATAGCCGCTGACGAGAAAATAGCGAAAAAAACGAAACGCTTGGTAGCGGCTGCTTACAGCGATGCGACAATAAAATTCACTTTATCGGATTTAGATAATGTGGAAGTTGTTCGTCCGTCAAATGAAAAATAAATTATTCAAGGGCATCTCAAAAAACTTATTTTTTATAACTCCCCTCCCCTGCAAGTCGGGGAGGCTTCAGAGAATTATGAGGTTTTTAGAGGTTCCCTCAAACTTTAACAAAAATTGGAGGTAACTATGAAACAGTTTAGGCTTGTGACCGCAATAACGGCGGTTTTTATGTTTTTGTTTATGGCGGCGACGTTTGCTGCGCCAAAAGATGATCTTAACGCATCCTTTAAAGCGATGGAAAACGTAAAAAGTGCCAGAGGCGAGGTAGTTGCGAAAGTAAAATTTATGGGAGGGACTTATGAGGCAACGTCTACCTTTGATTTGAGTTTAAAACCCATATTATTTGGCAACGGCGTTATGCAGCTAAAGGCGCCGGATGATAAAACAAACCAAATATCCGTCAACAACTACGAGTTTTATTTGGACGAGGACAACAAGGACTTTACCTTATATTATGCGGAGAAAGGCAAGAACGATTGGAGCAAAATAACTACGAAAAAAGATGCCACTCCAAATGAAATTTCGGCGGAAGATATAAAGGCGATGAAGGATTTTCACTCTCTTGACAACGAGTTTGTGACTGTAAGTTACGGGCAAACAAAAAAGCCTAACACCAAAACCTATGATTTGATGTTAGACACAGGCGCGATGTTAAGTCTTGTGGCATCCGTCGCAAAGACTAACGCCAAACCCGAAGAGGCAAGCAATTTAGAGGCGCTTGAACAGTTCGCAAAGACCATGTCGCCGATAAAATATGTGATAACGATTCCAAAAGAAAACAATGAAATAGAGTGCTTTTTAGACCTCACGCCCACGGTAAGGGAGATTGGCGCCGCAGTATTAAAGAGCGAAACCATAGAGCCCATGACAAAAGCGATGATAAACGTTGCGTTAAACGATGCGGAAGTCACGATAAACTTTAAGGGAACGAAGTTCGACAAGGCGGCGGCAAAAAAGGTTTCCGATAATGTAAAGAAGAACGCAAAAGAATCTTCCGCAAAGAATAACGATAATAAAACTAACGAACAGTAACCGTTTTTCACAAAATTTTTCACAAATCGTAAAAAAACACTTTACAAAAACGATTTATTCGTTTATAATCTTTTATTGTCAGCGGTTGATGATTTCAGTCGCCGAGAAAATTTAATATCGCGGGGTGGAGCAGTCGGTAGCTCGTCGGGCTCATAACCCGAAGGTCATAGGTTCAAGTCCTATCCCCGCAACCAAGCTGATGTAGCTCAGTCGGTAGAGCGTATCCTTGGTAAGGATAAGGTCACCGGTTCAATCCCGGTCATCAGCTCCATTTTTGGCGGCATAGCTCAGTTGGCTAGAGCATACGGTTCATACCCGTAGTGTCCGGAGTTCAAATCTCTGTGCCGCCACCAGAAATTACAACCCCCTTTCGGGGGTTTTTTTGTTGTGCAGACACATCAATAAATATTGTGTTCTTCGTGGCTCTCCCTCCGACCTTCGGGCGCCTCCCTCTCTTTAACTGTTACGCGCCAATAAGTATGTCGCCAGTTCACGCAAAAATTCCGCTTCATCGCCGAAATCATCGAGCGCGCATAGAGCTTCGTCAACCGTTTGAATGGCTAATTTTTTCGCTTCTTCCAATGACAATAGGGTAACATAAGTGGATTTTTGATTTTTTTCGTCGCTGCCTACGGGTTTTCCTAAAGCTTTTTCGTCGCCTTCAACGTCTAAAATATCGTCCGTAATTTGAAAAGCCAATCCAAACTTTTCAGCGTAGAGAGTGAGCGCCTCAAGCTGGTTTTCGTTCGCGCCGCCCAAAATTGCGCCGGAGCGTATCGCCGCCTTAAAGAGCGCGCCGGTTTTTGCCATGTGCATTTCTCTCAAAACTTCTCTTGAAACCAACTTCCCTTCCGACATTAAATCTATGGCTTGTCCGCCAACCATACCGTTAGGCCCCGCCGCGTCGCTCATCTCTCTTACGACCCGAACCAATTTATCCGCGTCAACATCCTTTTGGCGAAGCATTACTTCAAACGCGAGAGTAAGCAAGCCATCCCCCGCCAAAATCGCCAGACCGTCGCCGTAGACCTTGTGATTGGTAAGTTTGCCGCGTCTGTAATCATCGTTGTCCATAGCGGGAAGATCGTCGTGTATCAAAGAATAAGTGTGTATCATCTCGATAGCCGCGCCGGTGGTAACGAATTTGTCTCCGTCGCTCTTTACCGCGTCCGCCGCCGCCATTAAAAGCACGGGACGAAGCCGTTTTCCCCCCGCCATTAAACTGTATTTCATCGCGTCCGACAATTTGGCGTTAAGGGCGCTGTCTTCTCTTAACTCCTCCAAAAGCGTCTTTTCTACGAGTTGCAATCGCCGTTGCCAAATTTCCTTTAACATTCAATCACCTTCGATTTCAAGCTTTAATTCCTCGGCGCCTTCCTCTTTTATCAGAAGATCCATTGTCTCCCCCGCTATTTTTAACGCGCTCATACACTTTTTTGAAAGCGATACGCCTTCGGAGTATTTTTCGATAAGCTCCGTAAGGTTTGCGTCGCCTGATTCCATCTCGCCGACTATTTCTTCAAGCCTATTGAGATTTTCTTCAAATGTCGCTTCTTTTTTCTTAGCCATTTATTTATCCCTCTCACATCACGAACCGATTTTCAAAATTTTTGCGCCGGCTTCGCCGTCGACAAATATCAACCGTATGTTATCGCCCATCGCCAAATCCTTCGCTCGCCGCACGGTTTTTCCTTTTAGCTCCGTCATGCTGTACCCGCGCATTAAAACTCTTGCGGGATTAAGCATATCTAATTTTTCAAGCTGTAAGGCGCATTTTCTCTCTTTCTCTTCAAGTTTCGCCTTTGCCACGCGGTTTAATCGTTCCAACGCGGCGTCAAGTCGCTGTTCTCTCGATAAAAGCATTTCTTTGGGACGAGTAAACACGGCGCTGTTCTTCAATCTTTGAAGCTTGGCTTCCTTTTGTTTTATGCTGTTCATCGCGCTGTTTTTAAGCCTGGTCATAAGGTTTTCGATATAGAGGCAAACCTCTGCGGCGTCACAAACGGCGATCTCCGCGGCCTGAGAAGGAGTGGCGGCTCTCTTGTCCGCGACAAAGTCCGAAAGAGTAACGTCAACCTCATGTCCTACCGCTGAAATTACGGGAATCTTCGATTCGTAAATCGCCCGTACCACTGTTTCTTCGTTGAACGCCCATAAATCTTCGATGGATCCTCCGCCGCGACCCACTATTAACACGTCCACCGGATATTTTTTATTGAAAA
>JAFXOC010000316.1 GCA_017529085.1 Selenomonadaceae bacterium
AAGACGAAATAAAAAAGGAGGGGAAATATCCCCCCTCTTTTTTTATTTTTAATCAAACAAGGTATTAAAAGGGAACGGAAATGAAGCCAAATAGTGAGCGCAAACAAGAAAAACGTGAAAGAAGAGCCTACCAATTAAAAATTATTTCATCGATGGAAACAAAGAAAATGTTAGTGGAATTCGCTCAAAAAATATGGAAAAATGAAAATGAACAAGGACAGGTTTCTTTTTCGCCTTCTTTAAAGCTATGTGAATCTGTAAAAAAAATTTTAAAGCATGATATAGGGGAGATTTTTATTACAGCAAGCGATATAAGGCACATAAAGAAAAAGCATAGTTCGGGCGAAGATGCGAGAGGACAAGTTAATATAGATCCCCAACATTTTGAAGATCTATACGATGTTATAAATGAATTCGATACGGCAGAAATCGGTGATACGGATAAACAAGGCAATAAGAGCATTAAATTATCTAAACAGCAAAATGGCATGATTTTTTCGGCCATAACGGAAAGAGGACTGTTTAAAATGTAAATAAAAACTTTTTACAAAAAAAAGAAGAAGGTTTCCCCGGTGTCCGATGCAATAAACCCCGAACAAAACGTCCGAAACGACCCGGTTCCGTCTCCTTCTTATATCAACTCTAGTGTAACATAAAAAATTATGATTTGCAAGGGTCAAAAATAAGAATAAAACAATCGGCAAAACAGTATGAAAATAAAAAATTTCAATTTAAAGAAAGGCATATCATGGATAACAGAATACATCTTTTTAAAATCAAAGGCAAAAATCTTTTGTACGATATAGAAAGCTCGTCGCTACATGAAGTCGATGATTTAACTGCGGAAATTCTAAGTGAATTTGACGGCGAAAACGATGGAGTGATTTTGCAAAAGTTTGGGGATAACGCAAAAGATGTTATAGGGGACTTACATTTTTTGATAAACGAAGGTTCCCTTTTTGCGCCAAAATTGGAACTTCCCAAAAATTACCGTCCCCAAGGCGTTGTAAAATCTCTTTGTCTAATGGTTGCGGAAGATTGCAATTTGGCTTGCAAATACTGTTTCGCGGACGGCGGCACTTATGGGCACGAACGCGCCATTATGTCGCCCGCAACGGGGATTGCCGCCATTGATTTTCTGCTGAAAACTTCTCCTCAAAGACAGCATTACGAAATAGACTTTTTCGGCGGCGAACCGCTTCTTAATATGGAGACACTGAAAGCGACGACGAAATACGCGCGGGATAAGGAAGCGGAAACAGGCAAAAGCATAAAACTCACCGTTACCACCAACGGCGTTCTTTTGACGGACGATGTTATAGATTGGCTGAACGAAAACAATATTTCCGTAGTTTTGAGCCTTGACGGCAGGAAAGAAGTTCACGACAAAGTACGAAAGGACAGGGGCGGAAATCCCACTTACGATAAAGTTTTAAAGAATTTCCAAAAACTCGTAAAATCAAGAAACGGGGAAAATTATTACATAAGAGGCACATATACAAGGGAGAATTTGGATTTTACTAAAGACGTTGCCGCAATGTATGACGTGGGTTTTCGCATACTTTCAATGGAACCTGTGGTGCTTAAAGGCGGCGAACTTGCCATAAGGAGAGAAGATTTGCCGCGTATTTTTGAGGAATACGACAGGCTTACGGAATATTATCTTGAAAAACAAAAATCCGGCGATCCCTTCAATTTCTTTCATTTCAATATAGATTTACAAGGCGGACCCTGCCTTCATAAGCGTATTGCGGCTTGCGGCGCGGGACACGAATATTACGCCGTATCGGAAAACGGAGATCTGTATCCATGCCATCAGTTTGTGGGGAAAGGTGAATATAAATTAGGAAATATTGTAGATGGAGTAACCAATAAAAATTTACCCGACACATTCAGAAACGCTCATATATTTAATAAGGAAAAGTGCAGCGATTGTTTTGCAAGGTACCTCTGCAGCGGAGGCTGCCATGCAAACGCGGTGAATTTGAACAATAATTTGCTAACCCCTTACGAAATAGGCTGCGAAATACAAAAAAAACGCGCCGAATGCGCACTTTATATTTTGAGCGAGGGATGAAGAAATAAAAACCTCCGAGGGGGCGGACCCTCGGAGGTTTTCTATTGCAATCGCCAACGCTTGACGATTTAAGTGTTAAGTTGTTATCAGAAGAAGAAGCTTACGCGACCAAAGAGCACGCTGGCTTTATCGTCAACGCCCGCAGTCGGGGTGATGTTCTTGCCATGGAAGTAAGCGATAGAGGTCTGAACATTCTTGAAGGGAATGTAGTCAACGCCGAAGTCCCAACCTTTAACGCCAACCATGTGGGAAGCGGTGTCATAGGTAGGCATGAGAGCCGCGCCGTAACCGAGCTTGCGGTATGCAACATGAGCGCCCCAAGTACCCTTGTTCTCTTTCTTGATGCCTTTGTAGTTCATCTGGATGTTGTAAGCGTCGCGCTCCCAATCGGCTTTCTGGTTGCGAGCGTAAGAACCCTGGAGACCGAAGCTGCTGGTAAACTTGTAGTTAGCGCCAACAGTCCAGATGCCTGCGCTGTCGTTGCTCTGATCTTTGCTGATCTTGTTTACTCTGAAGAAATCGGACATAAAGTGATGATAACCGATACCGCCGCTGAACTTCTTGATGTTGGCGAGGACTTCAACGCCCCAGTAGTTAGAGGTTTCATCTCCGTTATAGCCATAATTCTTAAGCTCTTTCATAACGGCTGAATTGTTGAGATCCCAACGACCGCCCTGAGCAACGAGTTTAACTTTGTTGCCGAAGGAAACGGATGCACCGCTGAAGAAGTCATCAAGTACAAGACCGTCGTCAGCCAAGCTGTAGAGAGGCATTTTACCTAATTTAACCTGGAAGTTCTTGTAGTTGCCTTCCGCAAAAGCGTAAGTAAGTTTAACATTGCCGCTCTGGTCGGTCTTCATGTTGTTGGAAGCGGTCAAACGAGCTTTAACATTCCAGTTCTTGTTAACTTCAGCAGTAGGATACAAACGGAGCTGGAGCTGATCGATGTTATCCTTGTTTCTGTTGTAGTTACGATCCTTGTTGCGGTTCGACCAGTAACGATAACGGAGTTCACCGGTCCACTTAACCATGTCGGCATGCTTTTCGAGTTTAGCGACGCGAACGCCGAGGTTATCGAGTTCATCGCGGAATTCAGCGACGAGTTTGTCCAAAAGCGCCTTGTTGTTAGGAGCCTTAGGCTGTTTTGCCATAGCTTTAGCGATCATCTGAGCCATTTCGTAACGGGTGATGTTGCGATCGCCACGGAAGGAAGTGTCGCCGTAACCTTCGATAACGCCGTCGCG
>JAFXOC010000317.1 GCA_017529085.1 Selenomonadaceae bacterium
ACAGACTTTTTTGCGTCCCGATTTCGTATCTATCGCGCAGGAAAGACAAGCGCCAAGCCCGCAGCCCATGCGCCGCTCAAGGGAAACTTCAACGAGGATGTTCGCCTCTTTTGCAATTTCAACCGCCTTGTTCATCATTGGGTCGGGACCGCATACGATAATCCCGTCATATTCGTCACGCTTCAAGATTTTCGGCAAAAAAGCCACGTTAAAACCTTTTTCGCCCTTTGAACCGTCCTCGGTGGCTATGAAAATTTCTTTGACGAAGGGGGAAAACAACTCTTCCCAGAAAAGTTCCGCGCTCGTTCTTGCCCCCATCAAAACAGATGAATTTTTCATATATTCGGCGTAAAAGAGTAGGGGAGATAAGCCCATGCCACCGCCTACCAACAAGGGATTTTTCAGATTTAGGTTGAATGTGTTGCCGATAGTCCCCATAACGCTTACGATTTCGCCCTCTTGCATGGCGGCAAGTTCCGCCGTGCCTTTGCCGATTTTTCTGTATATGAGGGAAACGTCGTTGCCGCACGCTTCAGCAACTCCAAGGGGACGACGTAAGAGCGTCGTCCCTCTTTTGGCTTTTACTTGAAGGAAATTGCCGGGTTTTGCCGCTTTTGCTATATCGGGCGCGTGAAGCCGCATGAGAAAAATATCTTTTGCAAGGGATTTTTGCTCAACTATTTTCGCATCCGCTAAAATTTTACGCAAGACCATCACCGCCGCCTACATAATCTTGAATAGCAAGAGAGTATATAAGTCTGCGTTCCCGCATAAAGGTCAAGACCCTAAGCACTTCCCAAGCGGTATCGAGAGAAGTCAAGCAGGGTACGCCGTGTTCCACTGTGGCGCGGCGAATGCGGAAACCGTCCCTTGCTATGTGTCTGCCTTGGGTTAAGGTGTTTATTACCATGTGAATTTTGTTTGCCTTTATCATCTCTATAATATCAACGCTGCGTTCGTGAACTTTGCCGACTACGTCCACGTCTATTCCCATGGAGGCTATCGCTTTTGCCGTTCCCGCCGTTGCGACGATATGGAAGCCGATTTCGCTGAAAGCCTTTGCAAGCTCCTTCATTTCCTCTTTATCCTTATCCGCAACGGTGAAGAGCACATATCCGTCTTTGGGCACATGGGTCCCCGCTCCGACTATGGCTTTATATAAGGCTCTGGCGTAGTGATAATCAATACCCATAACTTCGCCGGTGGATTTCATTTCGGGACCTAACGCTATATCGACATCCTGCATTTTCGCAAAGGAGAACACAGGCGCTTTTACCGCAACATAAGGTCTGGCGGGTACCATGCCGGACGCTAAGCCCATTTCTTTTATGGTTGCGCCGAGCGCAATTCTGGTTGCGAGATTTACCATCTTGATATCCGTAACCTTCGACAAAAATGGAACGGTTCTTGAGGAACGGGGATTTACCTCTATTATATACACCTTGTTGTTGGCGACTACGAATTGGATATTCAAGAGTCCCTTAACATGAAGCGCCGTGGCAAGACGCTTCGTGTAGTCGGTAATGGTAAAGAGAATTCTTGCCGTAAGGGTTTGCGGAGGATAGACGGCGATTGAGTCGCCTGAATGGACGCCCGCCCGCTCGACGTGTTCCATAATGCCGGGGATTATGACGGATTCCCCGTCAGAAATGGCGTCGACTTCAACTTCAGTGCCTTCAATGTACCTGTCCACAAGCACGGGATGATCGGGCGTAACTTTTACGGCGCGGCTCATATAATCCCTTAATTCTTCCTCGTTGTAGACAATTTCCATGGCGCGGCCGCCGAGAACATAAGAGGGACGCACCATAACGGGATAACCTATATCTTTTGCGCCGTTTACCGCGTCTTCCAAATTAGTTACGCTAATTCCTTTGGGACGGGGAATTTCAACTTCCGTCAACACTTCGTCGAAGCGTTCCCTGTCTTCTGCTCTGTCTATATCGTCCACCGAAGTGCCGAAAACTTTGACTCCCGCCTTTTCCAAGGACGCCGCCAAATTTATCGCCGTCTGTCCGCCAAACTGGACGATTACCCCTTCCGGTTGCTCGTTGTCGATAATGTTAAGCACGTCTTCCGTTGTAAGCGGCTCAAAATAAAGACGGTCGGAAATGTCAAAGTCCGTTGAAACAGTTTCGGGGTTATTGTTTATAATAATCGCCTCAATGCCCATTTCTCGGAGCGCCCAAACCGAGTGTACGGAGCAATAGTCAAATTCCACGCCCTGCCCGATACGAATTGGACCCGAGCCTAAAACTATAACCTTTCTGTTGTTTGTCGGCGTCGCTTCGTTTTCTGCGCCTTTAAAAGTGGAATAATAATAAGGGGTGGCGGCTTCGAATTCCGCCGCGCAGGTGTCTACCATTTTATAGCAGGGGATTATGCCGTTCTTTTTGCGTAGTTCACGAATTTCGCCTTCGTTTATCTTCGTGAGTTCGGCGATGGATTTATCCGCAAGCCCCATGAGTTTTGCCTGTTTTAAAAGTTCAGGGGTAAGTTCTTCCTTTTGCAGTCTAAGTTCTACCTCTGCGATATTCTTTATCTTATGCAGGAACCACTTGTCAATCTTTGTGATTTCGTAAACTTCGTCAACGGTTGCAAGATTTCGCCTAAAAGCTTCCGCTATCACAAAAATCCGCTCATCGTTGATGCGATTTAAATGCCTTTTAACCTTTTCGTCATCGTATGAGGCGAATTTTTCAAGATACAGCCGATTGACGCCGATTTCAAGGGAACGGACCGCCTTTAATATGGCTCCTTCAAAACTTCTGTCAATACTCATGACTTCGCCCGTGGCTTTCATCTGCGTGCCTAAGGTGTGGTCGGCGTATACAAATTTATCGAAGGGCCAACGGGGGAACTTTACCACGATATAGTCAAGAGCCGGCTCAAAGGCGGCTTTGGTCTTTCCGGTAACGGCGTTTTCGATTTCGTCCAAAGTGTAGCCGATGGCGATTTTTGCCGATACCTTCGCTATAGGGTACCCCGTCGCCTTTGAAGCGAGCGCCGAAGAGCGGCTGACTCGGGGATTGACTTCTATCACATAATATTTGCTGCTGTTGGGGTCAAGCGCGTATTGAGCGTTGCAACCGCCCTCTATGCCGAGTTCTTCTATGATGCGAAGGCTTGCGGTGCGAAGCATTTGAAATTCCTTATCCGTAAGGGTTTGGCTTGGCGCAACGACGATTGAATCTCCCGTATGCACACCCACGGGGTCGAAGTTTTCCATGTTGCAGACGGTTATGGCGTTTCCTGCGCTGTCGCGCATAACTTCGTATTCGATTTCCTTCCAACCCGCAACGCTGCGTTCAATTAGAACCTGCCCGATAAGGCTGTACTTTAAGCCCTTTATTACAATGTCCACCAATTCT
>JAFXOC010000318.1 GCA_017529085.1 Selenomonadaceae bacterium
CGTTTTCCGCAACGGAAATAATTCCCGTTTCCTCGCTTACCACCACTATAAGCGCATCGCATTGTTCGGACAGACCTATGGCGGCTCTGTGTCTTGTGCCAAGCTCCGTAGACAAGCTGCGATTATCGGTAAGTGGAAGATAACAAGCTGACGCGACAAGTCTATTGCCGCGAATGATGGTTGCGCCGTCGTGAAGCGGAGTGCCCACGATAAAAACATTAAGCAAAAATTCGGATTTAATAAGTCCGTCGATATGAATTCCGCTGGTAGCTATATCGTCAAGTCGTATCTCGCGTTCTACAACGACCAACGCGCCGGTTTTTTCCTTTGACAACGCAACCATTGCCTTTACTATTTCCCTTGTAACAGCGTCCGCCGCATCTGCGTCTAAGAAAACCGAACTTTGCAGGAAGCGTCCCTGCCCCAGATGTTCAAGCGCTCGGCGAAGCTCCGGTTGAAACACTATGGGCAGTACGATAAAGAACAGAGGGATAGCGCTTTGAAGGAGCCATGTCATAAGCCTAAGCTCAAGCAAGCTGCATATTACGGTAACAACAAGAAAAACCACCACGCCTTTAACCAATGTGGCGGCTCTGGTATTTTGCACCATGTCGTAAATTTTATAAAATAGCATGGCAACCAAAAATATATCTAGTATTTCTACGAGTTCGATAGTGGCAAGCATACTTGTAACTTGCCTTGGAAACAGAATTTCAAAATCGCCCGGCATAAGAAAAACTCCCCTAAATTCTTTCTATAGCAAACGAAATAAAGTTTTGTGTTTGGCTTCCCCGCCCAAAGGGCGGGGAAGCCAAATCAAGCACAACTATTTTTTTCGTTTACCATATAATAATTTATTCTATCAGATATAGAGAAATTCCTTGTCAGGGAGAAAAATTTTCGAAATTGACAACTGAGAACTTCAAAAAAACGTTTGATTTCTCCGACGGCTTCCCTCCCGAAAGTGTGGCGGGGATCCGCCAAAAACAAGTTTTTAAAGACGCTCGATTATTACTTTGCCGGAATCATAGACTTAATCCACTCTTCAAAACTTTGAGGATTACGAGTCTGAATAAGCACAACACCGGGACCTCTAAACCTGCACACAAGACCTTCACCCGAAGTTATACTCGAAAACCAACCGCTAGACGATGCTTTCTCAATCGTATAATTCATATAATCAGGCCACGCTACCAAATGCCCGTTATCAATCAATACCTCTTCTCCGGCTTCCAGATTTACCGGATGAATAACGCCGTAACTGCTGACAAAAACCGTACCTCTGCCGGAAACCTTTAAGATAAAGAAACCTTCCCCCGAAAATAATCCCCGAGAGAGATTTTGTATATGGGTATCGACTTGCACTCCTTCCGTACTTGCAAGATACCCGTCTTTTTGCACTATTAAACCGTAGGAACCGTCAAGCTCCACATCCAAAATGCCGCCGGGAAGAGGATGCCCTAAAAGTACTTCGCCGTCTCCTCGAGCCGCTTCTAATTCTTGGAAAAAGAAACTCTCCCCCGCCAAAAATTTTCGCGCAAGCCCCGAAAGCACACCGCCTTCCATTTTGCCGTTCACGTCTATGGTGGAAGACATTGTTATCATGGCGTCGGATTCCGCTTTAATTCGCTCCCCTCTCTTCATGCTGCATTTTAAAATAGGAAACGCTTCGGGATACAAAATTTCGTATTTCATAAGTCACCTCGTAAAATGTTTTTGTTGTCTGCTGTAAGTTACAATCAGGTTTATTATAGCACATTATTTTGAATAAGAATATATCATTTTTTCATTCGTTGGACACAGAAAAAACCCTCC
>JAFXOC010000319.1 GCA_017529085.1 Selenomonadaceae bacterium
ACGGATTTACATAAAAAACAGACTGAGGAAATGTTAAAACAAGCCGACGCTATCGTACTGGTCACGAATGTTGGCGACAGACCGAATCTTACCGGCACTCAACTTGATATGCTGCAAAAAGGTCGCGACGAAGATGACGTTCTTTTAAGCGAAAAGGTTTTTGTATTCGGCAATAAAATTGATATGGCGGGTAACGCCCAAAGAGCAAAAGACAACGCTAACGCGCTTTCCGAAGAAACCGTAACAAAATACGCCATAGCTAAGTCAAACAGAATTATCTGCGGTTCTGCGAAAGCCTATCTTGAAACTTTAGGCTTGAAATCCCAAGACGAAGAACGACGCGGAACTCTTGATATCGGCAAGACTTTGACGGATTGGGGCATATCGAATGGTATAGAAGAATTAAAGAATAAGATGAACGATTATTATCAAAACGATCGTTTTAAGGTCTTGAAACAGCGAGCCGAAAAAATTACCAAAGACGTGAAAGACTTGTTAGAGGGCATTTTGGCAAAATATGAAGCGGGGGCGAACGATTATGCAGACGGAGGAGAATATCTGTTGCAAGCAAAGGGCGCGCTCTCAAATTTCTCGCAAAAAGCAAGCGAAATAACAAGAAACGCCAAAGAGCAAATAAGCGAAGCGCGGCCTTTTAGTTCCTTGATAGAAAATTCCATAGAGGAAATTTTTCCTTACGAAACCGCTCTTTCCTCTCGCGTGATTGAGGCGCAAAATATTGGTTTGTCCGATAGCGGAAATGTCTATCCTACCGCCAGAATAGACGCTTTAGTCCGTGAAAAAATGCACTTCCTCTGTCAAAAAAATCTCATCTCACTCACCGCCAACGCTACTTTGGCAAAGGAAGAAGAAATATTTACCAACCTTGCAAACGAATTTTTGCATGATTTAGGTTTACAAGAAGACAACAGTCATCGTCTTGAACTGGAAGCAAGCGCCAAAGCTCTTTTTGAAAGTTTTTTTATAAAAGACGGCGAGCATTGTCATTTTAATACGCTGATAGAACGCTATGTATCGGTTTTAATAGATGTCTTAATCAAAAGTCCCTTCGGCGCTCCCGAGCGTTTGCAAAAACTAACGGAGACAATGGCATTTAAAGATATGCAGGCTCTTTCCGTGTATTATTGCGTCAAGGAAGATGATAACGATAATGATGCAGAAAAAACGGAAAATACCGTCGCAGAGAATGAAAGAGAGTTTTTTGACCGCGAACTTGCCTTCTTTGCAAAAATTTTGGCTCATAAGGACATTACGCCGACCAGCGCATTGGATAATGAAAAAGCGTTGAGAAGTTTTTTTGAAGAACACGCAAATGATTTGGCTTCCGGTTTTGATATGGAAAAACTTCCCTTTAGCACTTGGGCAGCGTTACTCACCAATATGCATATCAATGTGCAAGAATCGGATTTAATCACGCGTCTTGAAAAAGCGCTCATTGGATTTGCCGGCAATATGCAGTGGATAGATATGTCACCCGAAGCTAAAAACAACCAAATGATTAACGCCGTTTTAGGATACTGCGCTTGGGTAAAAGAAACTGCATTAAAAGATAAGCTGATAAATATCAGCGAGAAATTGCAGAATATAAAAAATCAAGATGAAATGATTTCTACTTTGAACGAGGATATTGACATTCTGCGCGATATTACGCGTCACGCCGTCATTTATGCGATAAACTTGGAACAGGCTTTTAATTCGGTCATCGGTAAAAACATTGATATGATTCGTGAGAGCGTAAGCGCCAAAGAGAATAATCAGGTTATCGACGATTGGCTAAGAGCCAATATGCGAAAAATACGCGAAACCGAATTTACGGATATTGACAGACAAAATGAGGCAAGACAAGGCAAAAAGGAAATTGCTGTCGCTATCCGCGATATTTTGGGCAAATTATCGGCATAAAAGGAGATGCGTCAATGGGAATAGGAGAAAGAGTTAAACCCAAAGAATCGGCAGATTCAAAAGTAAAAGACGGCGAAGAAAAGCCGGAAGAGATTTTTGTCCCGGTAGAGCCAAAATTTAGTTTCGACGATATTATCTTGCCGGAGCGTGTGCGTGAGCAAATTATGAATGCGGCGGATTATGCGAAAAACAGTCAAAAAGTTTTTGAAGAATGTGGACTAAAAAACACGCATAGGCTGAGCAAACGTATAGGCATCAACTTATACGGCGAACCCGGTACGGGAAAAACAATGGCGGCGCACGCAATAGCTAACCATTTGAAACGCAAGATTATCATTGTCAATTATGCGGATATTGAATCAAAATATGTGGGTGAAACGCCGAAAAACATCAGAAAGGTTTTTGAAGCCGGAAAAAATACGGAAAGCATTATCTTTTTTGATGAAGCGGACGCTATTTTAAGCCGTAGAGTGACGAATATGTCCAATGCGACCGACGTTAGCGTAAATCAAACCCGTTCGGTTATGTTAATGCTGATGAACGAGTATCAAGATTTTATCATTTTCGCGACAAATTTCATATCGAATTTCGATCCCGCTTTTATGCGTCGTATATCTGTTCATGTGAAATTTGAACTTCCCGATGCAAATGGCCGCGAGCTTTTATGGAAAAAGTACGTTCCCAAAGAAATGCCGACGAACCTAGACAGTTCTGAAATTGCGCTAAAATACGAAGGTCTTTCCGGCAGCGATATTTCTAACGCTGTGTTGAACGCCGCTTTTCACGCCGCCAGAAGCTCTTTGGATAATGTGCCGAAAGAATATGTATTTCAAGCCGTGGAAGAGATTTTAGAAAGTAAAAAGGCTAATAAAAGAAATTCCGATGTTGAAATTACCAAACGCATTGTTTCGGAAGACTATGTAAAAGAACAATTAGGGAAATAATTATTGTCATAATATGGGGCGTTGCCCCATACCCCACAAGGGACTCTGTCCCTTGACCCTGCAAGGGGAACTCGTCCCCCTTGACCCCCCATTTTTATTGGTTATTTTTGATAAAGTTTTCTTTTTCTCTTTTCTTTTTTGTTACTTTTTTCTTTTCTCTTGTTCTTTTTCAAAAGAAAAAGAGAAAAGAAAAAAGTAAAATATTATGACATTAAAATTTAAAATTGCTATAAGGAGGAGTTTACGGGTGATTATCAGTTTATTGCTTGGAGCCGCCGCCGTAGCCGCAGGTGTGGTAATTGTAAAACATTGGCGTGAAATCGTCAGTTGGATTAAAGAATTTGTCACTGTGCTTAAAGGATTATTTAGTACAACTTTAAGAAGCGTTGCTCACGCGGCTCGCGTTTTTGTGCAAAAATTTAGAGAAGGCATGGCGGGCGTCATGCATAATTTGTATTATCAAGAAAATGGCGAGTGGGTAGAGGAAATCAGAACAAGAAAGATTTCGGAAAACGAGCTTCCCGACTGGGTAAAAGAAGATTTAAGTACGAATAAAACCAATATTACAAAAAGAGTCGAG
>JAFXOC010000320.1 GCA_017529085.1 Selenomonadaceae bacterium
AATGTAAAAAGCTTCTGCAAGATGCCGCCAACGAGAGCGATGCTGATAAAATCGTTGCCGAACTTTACGAAAACACGGTTGAAAAGAACAAGTGGAAGTGGGATGTAAGAGAAGTTGACAAGGAATTTTTGCTTTATGTGATGATGAAGTACCCCTCCGGCGCCTAAGGCGGAGGGGACGTTACCCACATAGGGGAGTTGCCGAATAAACGCGGCAACCGCCTTATGTCGATAACGACATAAAATGTTTTTGTAATTTTTTTAGTGAGGTGCCACAAAATGAAACTCAAAAAATTACTGCTGGGAATAGGGGTATCAGCGAGCCTATTTATCGCGGGAACCGCCGACGCCCATGTTTTAGACGATGCTGTAGAATGGAACGGGCATTATTATAAAATTTTTGCGAATACTTGTCGTACTTGGGAGCAAGCGAAAAAATATTGCGAATCCCTTGGCGGACATCTAGCCATTCTCGATACGCCTGAAGAAAATAGACGCGTTTATCACATCATGAAAGAGTTGGGGTATTCTCTCGCTTATTTTGGTCTAACTGATTTAGGGCATAACGGACATTGGAAATGGGTAAACGGAAAACCTCTCACATGGTCGAACTGGAGTCCGGGCGAACCTAATAGCAATGCGGAACATTACGCCATGTTTTATTTTAGATCCGAGCCTTATAAATGGAATGACGGAACTTTTGGTCCCGACCCTGCGGATACAACATTTATTTGCGAATGGGATTCAGATACTCGCCGTGCTTCGCCAAGAAAACCCAAATCTACCACCTCTAAACCGATGCCCCCCAATATTGTGAAAGTTTCTGGTATGGGCAAGGATCGAAACAGCGCAATACGCGACGCGGCAAGAAATGCGGTGCAGCAAGTTGTCGGAGTTTACATTGATTCGCGTACGCTAGTTCATAATTCTGTTGTGGCGCTTGATGAAATCTACGCAAAATCTCAAGGATATGTCAAAAATGTTTCAGTATTGAACGAAGGATGGCAAAACGGCAGTTATCAAGTGAATGCGCAAATTGATGTAAATACGGATGCTAACAGTTCTCTCATGAATCAATTGAACATGATCATGATGTTAAACGACCCCAGAATTTCAGTCATCGTTTTAAAAGAAAATAATACGACCTCAGAAAACGCTCACGATACCATATCTGAAGGCGCAATGAGTGAAAGGCTGGTAGATTTGGGATTTTCTCATGTTGTGGACGCGCATATAGTATCTAATTTACAAGACGCTAAGCTTTTGTACAACATATACAACGGTAAAACCAGCCTCTCGGGAGTCGGAGCAAGCTATGGCGTTGATTTTCTTGTGCTTGGTCAAAGCAACATAGATGTAAGCAAAGTATCATTAAATACAAACAATCCTCAATCGGTAGGAAACGCAGATTTATCCGTAAAAATCATTAAATTTGACACAGGCGATATAATAGGCACGTTCACGACAGAAGGAAAAGGCGTTGATATCAGTCATAAGACCGCAGAGCGAAAGGCTCTAAAAACAGCGGCAAATGCGGCGGCGCAAAAATTGGAAGATAAATTCAAAAAAATCAGCGCAAACCCTATGCAAGGTGTTCAAATTACAATTCTCACTTCGGATTATAACAAAGTTGAACAAATTGCAAATGCCTTACGAAATTTGAACGGCGTTCAAAATGTAAATATTCGCGAACATCGCAACGGAAAGGCGCTTTTGGAGATCGAAACATCGCAATCTCCCAATTCGATTGTAAGTATGCTAAAACCTGCGACCAATTTGCAGTTTACGGTCAAGGAAATTAGCAATAGCAGTGTTCAGCTTACGATAAATTGACTGATTTGCGCAAAAAGGAGTACCGCATAATGAATTTCAAAAAAATACTATTAGGGGTATCAGCGAGCCTATTTATCGCAGGAACCGCCAGCGCTCATGTTTTAGACGATGCCGTCGAATGGAACGGGCATTATTATAAGATGTTTGAAATGGAGATGAAATGGGAAGACGCGGGGGAATATTGCAAAAGTG
>JAFXOC010000321.1 GCA_017529085.1 Selenomonadaceae bacterium
GTCTTGCTAGAGAACCGACGGCTTTTAGCTTTTAATAAGTAGAACAGTGAAGAATATCAGCGTCAACGCCAATAAATACACGAGATCATACTGATTCATAAGCTTCACCCCCTTTCGGGGGCATCCGGCCATCGATAGCAAACCACCTGAATGTATTCTATCATAAAATTTTCATTTAAGCAAGCTTGAAATTTGAACTTCACTCACAGTTACTATTCACGGTTGCGGACTCTCCTCCCTGCCGCTTCGCGCCTTTCCCTCCTCTGGGAGGAGTTTTTTTCACTGTCTTGAAGTTTTCCTCTTAGTGCCCCCCCTAGAGGTGGGGTGGGGGGGAGATTCCGTGAATAGTAACCACTCACGCGAATTAGCAAACGGGAAATATTAAAAATTTGTTGATATTTTTTCTGTTTTGGTGTATTATGAGCATAAGAAAAAGTCCCGCTTGCCAGGCGAGGCTCAAGCGATTTAACGATGGTCTGCCCCCATGGTTAGTGGTTGCAAAATCCGTCGCGTTGGCTAAACTATCGACGGCTTTTAGCTTTTAATGAGTAGAATCGCAAGAACCATCAGCGTTAGAGCCAATAGGTACATAAATTCGTACAAATTCATAAGCGTCACCCCCTTTCGGGGCGTTTGACCATCGTTAGCAAATCGCTTGAATGTATTTTATCATAAAGTTTTCATTAAAGCAAGCTTGAAATTTGAAATTTATGTGAAAACCCCTTCCGTATATGAAGATATGCGGAAGGGGTTTTTTAGTTAATCCTTAAAAAACAAATCTCTGGTATAGACCTTATCCTTCACATCGTCTAAGATTTTATCGTAGCGATTTGCGATAATGAGTCTGCTTTGGCGCTTAAAATCCTCTATGTCGTTTACTATTTTGCTTCCGAAAAAAGTCGCGCCGTCTTTTAACGTAGGCTCATAGATTATAATTGTCGCGCCTTTGGCTTTTAAACGCTTTATAATGCCCTGTACGCTAGAGGAGCGGAAATTGTCGCTGCCTTTTTTCATGGACAAAAGGTATACCCCGATAATCACTTCGCTTTCGCGCTCGTAGGAAAACGCTTCGCCCATATTATACGCGCCGCTTTTTTTTAGGACTTCGGCGGCTATGAAATCCTTTCTTGTGGAGTTGCTGTCTACAATGGCGCGAATGAGATTTTCCGGCACTTCGCTATAGTTTGCCAAAAGTTGCTTGGTATCTTTCGGAAGGCAATATCCGCCGTAACCAAACGAAGGATTGTTGTAATAATTTCCGATGCGCGGGTCGCGAGAAACACCCTCGATTATCGAAACCGTATCAAGCCCTTTCGCCTGCGCGTATGTATCAAGTTCGTTGAAAAGGAAATCCTGAGAGCCAAATATGTGTTGGCAAAGAGTTTCACCGCTTCCGCTTCGGTTTTGCCCATAATAAGCGTGGGAATATCGTCGTCAAGCGCGGCGTTTTTCAAAAGCGTTGCAAATTTTTCCGCCGTCTCTTTATGTTTCTCGTCCGCTCCGACTATTATCCTCGAAGGATGCAAATTATCGTAAAGAGCCCTTCCTTCCCTTAAAAATTCGGGGCTGAAGAGTATGCAAGCGTCGCCGTATTTTCGGCTTAACTCTTCCGTAAATCCGACCGGCACCGTGCTTTTTATTACTATAACCGCATTTTTGTTTACGCTTAAAATATCGCCCACTATAGATTCGACTATCGAAGTATCAAAAAAATTCTTCTGCGGGTCATAATTTGTTGGCGCGGCTACAATGACGATATTTGCCTCTCTGTACGCCATTTCGCTCTCCGTCGTCGCCCGTAAATTCAGTTCTTTGGTTTTTAAGTATTCCTCTATTTCCTTATCTTTAAAAGGAGCTTGACGATTATTTATCAAGTCGACCCTACTTCTATCCACGTCAACGGCGATTACCTCGTTTCCAACCGCCAAAAGCGTAGCCAGAGAAAGCCCCACATAACCTAATCCCACTACCGTTACCTTTTCCATAAAATCATTTCCTTTATGCCAAAAACTTATTTTTTATGTCTGCCATTCGTTCAAGCATTGTCTCATACGTTGATATTTTTCTTCCGTCTCGGCGTTTGAAAATTTGATATTGAACATTTTATTAAAATATCCGTCCTTTAACACTTTTCGTTTTGAAGCCGGCATTTTTAACCCAAAAAACAACGCTTGATGCGCCAGCAAAAAATCCGCCAAGGTTTTGCGCTTTGTATAATCCGCCGTGGTATGATTATAAAAAGCCGCCTCGATTTCGGGGCTTATGTCCGTTTTTGCGATCTCAGCCTTATCCGCACCGTACATTTCTTTATACCCCGCCGTTGCAATCGCGCGGAAAATGTCTATCTTGTCGGCTTCCCTTATAATATCGCAAAAAAGAATCTCGCGCTCCGTTAAATTATCGGGCAAAACCAAATCGCCGTGATGATAAATCGCTTTTCTCATAACAATTTTATCTTTACTGGGTATTTCGTCGTAATTTAATATAATATCCGCAATCATCCCGCGACGAAAAAGCAAATGCGCCCCTATATGAGCGTGATTGTATCTGTCGGAGTCCTTAAAGGTGCGAGTAATAATCGCCTGTCCAAAGCGGGCGAAATCGTGCAAATATCCGATAATCCAAGCAAGCGTAACATCATATTCGCTTAGTTTTAATTTTTTTGCAAGATACGTGGAATTTTTAGCGACCTCTCTGCTGTGGGTAATTTTTCGCTTGCACATGGCGCCGATATCGCCGGTTGTCATGTTGTAAAGCGAAAAAAAATCCTCGCAATTTTTCTTAATCTGTCTTTTTTTGAAAATTGTCGACATAACGCGCCCCTCAAGTTTTGGTTGTAATACAAAATTCTACTGTATTATGCTATTATAAATCTAGACTCTCCCCCCTACCCCCCCCTCTAGGAGTGGGGCGTTTTTGTGGAGCTTTAAAGTTTTGGCGCGAAAAAAGCCCTCCTCCTAGAGGAGGGAAAGCCGCGAAGCGGCAGGGAGGAGAGTCCTTAAAAAGAAAGAAAAGAACGAATTTCACTCAGAAACTTCCGTCAGCCGTTTTGTCTCGTTGTCAACGGTCAGCGCGTCGATGATTTCGTCCAGGTTGCCTTCCATAAATGAATCCAGTTTATAAAGCGTCATGTTTATGCGGTGGTCGGTGACTCTGTTTTGGGGGAAGTTGTAGGTGCGAATACGTTCGCTGCGGTCGCCCGAGCCTACCTGGGATTTTCTGTCTGCGGCGACTTCTTGTTCTTGCTTAATCCTTGCTGCGTCGCTTACTCTGGCACGCAGTACCCGCATCGCCTTTTCTTTATTTTTTAGCTGACTCTTTTCATCTTGACATTGCACTACTATGCCCGTCGGAATATGCGTAATGCGAACGGCGGTTTCGGTTCTGTTGACGTATTGCCCGCCCGCCCCCGAGGCGCAGTATGTGTCTATTCTGAGATCGTTCGGATTGATGTCGGCTTCGACTTCCGTGACTTCGGGCAGTACCGCAACCGTAACGGCGGAAGTGTGGATGCGTCCGGAACTTTCCGTTTCGGGGACCCGCTGCACTCTATGCGCGCCGGATTCGAATTTGAATTTTGAGTACGCCCCGCCGCCCGAAATTAACAGGGCGGCTTCTTTTATTCCGCCTATACCGATATAGCTTGAAGACAAAAGCTCCGCTCCAAATCCCTTTTTTTCCGCATAGCGTAGATACATCCGCAGAAGCTCCGCCGCAAAAAGCGCCGCCTCGTCGCCTCCTACGCCCGCGCGAATTTCAAGTATTACGTTCTTGCTGTCGTTGGGGTCTTTGGGCAACAGTAATCGTGGAAGCTCGGCTTCCAATACGTTCTTGCTTTCAATCGCGCTTTTTAACTCTTCTTTAGCAAGTTCCTTTACTTCTTCATCATCGTCGTTTGTCAGGGTTTCCAATTCTTCAATCTGCTTTAGTAAGTCAAAATAATAATCTATTTTTTGTACGATGGGCGTAAGTTCGCCGTGTTCTTCCGAATATTTCTTATACTTCTCCATATCGGAAATAACGGCGGGGTCTGAAAGCAGGGATTCCAGTTCCGAAAAATGCGCTTTTAACGCTTTAAGCTTGTCTATCACGCCGCCGCCTCCTTCGCTTTTAATTCGATTAATTTGTCCTTCACGCCGCAGCCTCCTTTGGAAGCACTTCGGTGAGCGCTTTCGCCGCCACTTCCAACATATCGTCCGTCGGCTCCCTCGTTGTCAAATACTGCAACCACAGCCCCGGCATCACCAAAACTTTGGCGATTATGTTGTCGGATTTTGCCAAGAGCTTCAACACTTCGTAAGAAATTCCCGCTATAACGGGCAACAGCGCAAGCCTGCTGACAATTCTCGTCACTAAATCCGGCCAGCCCGTAAAGGCGAATATCACCGTAGAGATTATCGCCACCAACAGCAAAAACGACGTGCCGCATCTAGGATGGATCCTTTTCTGTACCCTGATATTTTCAACCGTCAGCGGCAAGTCCTTTTCATAACAATATATGGTCTTATGCTCCGCCCCGTGGTACATAAACACGCGTCTAATGTCCTTCATCAGCGAAATTCCCGCCACATACGCCAAAAACAGAAGAAGCCTTATCGCGCCCTCCACCGTGTTCAGCCAAAAGGGATCCGCGTCCTCGCCGATCATAAAATGCGTCGCTTGAGTCGGCAGTACCACAAATATCGCGCCCGCCAGTATAAACGCGACGACGGTCGTTATGGCTATATCTTTATCCGTCATCTCTTCCTCTTCGTCTTTTGTCAGGATTTTCCCCGAAAAGGACAGCGCTTTCATCCCGATTATAAGCGACTCAAAAAGCACCACCGCGCCCCTTATAAACGGCAAATCAAACACTTTATATTTTTCCCGTAACGACGTAACTTTCTTCGTCTCGACAGCTATCTCTCCGTCAAGATTTCTCACCGCCACCGAACACATATTTTCTCGACGCATCATCACGCCTTCTATTACCGCCTGTCCTCCTACCAATACCTTATCCAATCCTATTCTCCTTTTGTCGGGGCTTCGCCCCAATATTATAATTGATTAATTTTTAAGTAGATGTTATACTAAAAGTTGCAAAAAATCAATAGAAAATCGAAAGGGAGAAATATATGAGAAGACTGCCTAAAAAGATCATGTGTTGTTCGTGTCATCAAATGGTGCCCACGGAACCTCAATATAATATTCCGATTTATGAAGAGACATCGGGGATAGCTATATGCAGGGCGTGTTTGAAGGAGATATATCACGCCATAGAGAATTTGGCGGCGGAATCCGGCGAACCCGATGCGGAAGTTGAGATTGTCGAAACCAGCAAGAATTCCGCCACAAAGGCTTTTGATTTGGACGCGATGCTTGCCAACAATAAGCCTCATAAGATAAAGGAGTATTTGGACGAATACATTATAAATCAGGACAGGGCGAAAAAAATACTTTCCGTTGCCGTTTATAATCACTATAAGCGGATAAAATACGCGAGGGATCAGGAGAAACTCGCGGGGAGCGCAAAAAAGTCCAAGACGTCAAAGCAGAAAATACAGGCCAATTCGGCGGATTTTGACGAGATAGAAAAGAGCAACGTCATAATGATAGGTCCGTCCGGTTGCGGCAAGACGGCGTTGTTGTCGCATTTGTCGCGGCTCTTGGACGTGCCTTTTGCCGTAACGGACGCGAGCAGCTTGACGGAAGCCGGCTATGTTGGCGCGGACGCTGAAGTTGCGGTGAGAAACCTGTATTATGCGGCGGATAAGGATATCGGCAGAGCCGAGAGAGGCATTATCTATCTTGACGAATTTGACAAGATAGCGAGAAAATCCGGCATTAACAATTCTATCACGGCGGATCCCGGGCATGAAGGCGTTCAGCAGTCGCTGTTAAAGATGATAGAAGGCAATATGGTGGAGTTTACCGCGCGCGGTCAGCGCAAGCACCCGGACGCGCCCACCATTAAGATGGACACAAAGAATATACTCTTTATCGTGGGCGGCGCTTTCGTGGGGATTGAGAAGGAAATTCAGAAGCGCTTGCAAAAGAACGACGCCACAATCGGTTTTGGAGCGAAAATCAACAGCGATGTGGAAAGAGAAAAGTATAACAAGCTGATACACGAGACCCGTCCCGAGGATTTGATGGAGTACGGGATTTTGCCCGAGGTTATCGGTAGACTTCCGATTATCTGCACGTTGGAGGAATTGTCGGAAGACGATTTGCTGAGGATTTTGACGGAGCCGAAGAATGCGCCGGTTAAGCAGTATAAGAAGCTCCTGAGCATGGACAACGTGGAGCTTGAGTTTGACAAGGAAGCGTTGTTGGAAGTCGCGAAAAAGGCGATTGAGAGAAAGACCGGCGCGAGGTCTTTAAAGGGCATTATCGAAGACACCATGCTTGACATTATGTACGAACTTCCTAAAGAAGATAAAAAAAGGAAAGTGCGTGTCACGAAGGAATGTATCGAGAAAAAAGCCGCGCCGATAGTTACTTATGTGGACGAATAAAAAAAGCGGGTTCTCCTCCATGCCGTTTCGACTCTCCTCCCTGCCGCTTCGCGGCTGTCCCTCCTCTAAGAGGAGGGCTTTTTGTGCCCCCCTCCTAGAGGGGGGTAGGGGGGAGAGTCCCGCCCAAAGTGGGGTAAGGGGGAGATTAGCCATGAATAGCAAAAATAAAACAATAAAATACTGTTTCGACCTTGATTCCACCATAACCAAGGTCGAAACGCTGCCTTTTTTGGCGGAGCATTTCGGCGTAAAACAAGAGATGGCGGCTTTATGCGAAGAATTAAAAGCAAAAAACCTCGACTACGCCGAGGATTTAAAACTTAGGTTGAATTTGTTAAAACCCTTTCCCATAAGCGAAATACAGGAAATTTTCACCGCAATCCCCCTATGTAGTCGCATACTTCGATTTATACGCGAACATAAGGAAGAATGCGTCGTAGTCACAAGCAATATTGATTTATACATAAAACGACTGATGAGTGAAGTTATCGGCTGCAATTATTATTCCTCCGTAGGAGTTGAAGAAGGCGACAAGTTGCGGTCAATTAAAAGCGTTATATCGAAAGAAGCTGTTGTAAAGAGTTTGAAAGGGCGACTTTATAAAGTCGTATTCATAGGCGATGGACGAAACGATGCGGAAGCTATAAAAGCGGCAGATTGGGGAATTGCCGCCTCATACGTAAAAAAAGCCGCCCTAGAGGCGGCTATAGTTGCAGATATGGAAGTTATGACGGAGGAAGAAGCGATAGACGCGATTATGCGGTTCCAATCTTCACATACAAAGCTTAATGAGCATCTCTCTCAGAAGTTTTAGCGCCACAGCCGTGCTTGCGCCGCTTATGTCGTAATGCGGAGACAGTTCCACCATATCAAGCGCGACCACCTTTGATTTATCCAGTACAAGCATGGCGGCGTTAAGAAGCTCCGTAAAACTTACCCCGCCCGCTTCCGGCGTTCCAGTGCCCGGGAATACCGACGGATCAAGCACGTCTAAATCTATGGTTAGATATACGGGTCTTCCCTCAAATTCTTTTAAGCGCTCCTCTAAACCGTCAAAATTAAACGGGTGCAAGTTCGTATGCTCTTTACCGAAGACAAATTCTTCTTTTTCCCCGCTTCTTATGCCAAACTGCGCTATTTTGCCGCCGCCCAACAGGTCATAAGCCCGTCTTATCACAGTTGCGTGAGAGAGTTTTGCGCCTAGGTAATCGTCCCTTAGGTCAGTATGCGCGTCGAAATGTATAAGCCGCAAATCAGGGTATTTGTCAAGGGCGGCTTCTATCGCGGGAAGCGACACCAAATGTTCCCCTCCTATCAGGAAGGGGATTTTTTTATCGTCCAAAGTTTTTTTCGCAAAAGCCTTTATATCCGAAAGCGCCTGTTTGGTATCTCCGAAAGTCAGCTCCAAATCCCCCGCGTCGTAAAATTTCGCGTCCGACAAATCTTTGTCTAAGTATGGGCTGTACGTCTCAAGCCCGAAACTTTCGGCTCTCATAACCCTGCTTGCAAATCGCGCTCCCGGACGAAACGAAGTCGTCGAATCAAAGGGTGCGCCGAACAGCACAAGCTTTGCGTATTCATACAGCGTTTCCGTCAAAAAAAACTTATCAATCCTAGCTTTCAATCTTCTACCTCCGCAAGCAAATCCCAAACGTAAGTCGGCAAACTAAACGCCGCCTTATGCAAATTCGTATTGTAATATCTCGCCTTTATTTCCCGCTTGTTCCAAGCCTCAAAATCCGCGTCTTTCACGGGGTGTATCCCCTTACTCGCAAACCCGAAGAGCCAATGCCCCGAAGGATAAGTGGGGATATGCGCCTGATAGACTCTGCACACGGGGAACGAAGCGGCAATCCTCGCGTGCGCCCTCTGCATCGCCTGCGCGTCGTTCTCGTAAAACGGGCTTTCGTGCTGATTTACCATTATCCCGTCCGCTTTAAGAGCTTTATAGCAATTCCCGTAAAACTCCTTCGTAAACAGCCCTTCGCCGGGTCCGAAGGGA
>JAFXOC010000322.1 GCA_017529085.1 Selenomonadaceae bacterium
CTTGCTCTCTTGAATTTAGGCGGTTACGATATAAAAAAGAACCGCATGGGAACTTTCGGTTATCTTTCATCATGGGCTATGGCGGAAGACGAAGAAGCTCTCTCTCGTATAGGTTGGTCGCCGTATCATATGCAGATGGGCTACGAGGCGAACGACAACACCGTAACAGCCGCATCTTCGCTCAATTGGGGCAATAACCTAACACCTGCCACTACAAATCCCGATAAAATAGCGGAGCTTATGGCGTGGGATGCTGTGGAAAAGGAACAGTTCGCGTTGGGCGGCGGCACTCCTTTTGTATATAGGACGTTCTTTGTTACCGAATACGTTGCGAGAGATTTGGCGGCAAAATACAAAGACAAAGCCGAGCTTGAAAAAGCCTTAATCGAAACGGCGAGACGACCGCTTGAAGAAAGAGCCTACGCCAATTTCTGGGCTAATCCCGGCAGCTCCTTTGAAGGAAAAAAATACACGCCTCAAATGCACACGCGAAAAATCGGGAAAAACGAATTTGCAAAAGAGACGGACACTCCTAAATGGCTGGCGTGGACAGGCAAGGATAAAATGACCACCGTACCCGTGATGAAAGAGGGCAAAACAGCAATCGTGGTTACGGGAGACGCTAACAGGAACAAGGTGTTGACCGTTCCGGGAGGCGGTTTCGCTACGGTGAAGATAGAACTGCCGTCAAATTGGGACAGCTTAATGGCGGAGCTTGGCTACAAGCCGCTTGAGAGTTTTTATGTAAAAACGGACAAAAAGTCTGCGGAAGTGAAAACTAAGAAGGGAAAAAGACCGTCGGCGGAGAAATATATGAAGATGAAGAAAACACAAAAAGGAGAGAGACAATTATGAAACGCATTAATCATATTGCTTCGATAATGCTTGTAACCGTCATGCTTCTGTTGTCTACCGGATGTTTCGCAGAAAAAGCGGCGGACAAAACGAGTGACCGGGAAAAATTTCCCGCTTTTAAAACCCTAGACCTTGCGGGAAATACCGTAACTCAAGAAATTTTTAAAGGCAAGAAAGTGACCGTCATAAATATATGGGGAACATTCTGCCCGCCGTGCAAAGAGGAAATGCCGGCTCTTGGCGCGTGGGCTAAAGAAATGCCTAAAGACGCGCAGATTATCGGCATAGTCTGCGACGCAAAGAATGAAAACGATAAAAGAATAGCGAACGCAGCCGTTAAGATTATGGAAAGTTCTAACGCTAAATTTGTAAATCTGCTTCCCAGCAAGGAAATAATGACTTATTTGGAAAATGTGGCCGCTGTGCCTACCACAATATTTGTGGACTCGGAAGGAAATATTCTAGGTCAGCCCGTTGTGGGAGCTGATGTTGAAAAGTATAAAGCGCGGGTTCGGGAGTATTTGAAATGAAGCTGCGTATCTTTCTATTGATTATCGCCGCGCTGTCCGTAACTTTCGGAGCGTGGCGCGGCGAAGGGGATGCGATGTATAACAAAGCGGTTAGAGTTTGCATGGAATGTATAGGCTTAGGGTGAAGAGATGAAAGCTGATTTTCGTCGAAAGTTTGCGCAATTTGCTTCGCTTGTCCTTACAAACAGGGAAATCGGAAATTTTTTCACCGGCAAAATATATAAAGGCGATGAAAAATATCTCTGCGCTCCCGGGCTTAACTGCTACTCCTGCCCTGCGGCAACTTTTTCCTGTCCGTTGGGCGCAATGCAGACCCTAATCGGCTCCGCGGGTTACGGTTTTGGATTTTACGCCTTCGGTTTTATTCTGCTGTTCGGCGTATTGTGCGGGCGTTTTATTTGCGGTTTCCTCTGCCCATTCGGGCTGTTTCAGGAACTTTTGGCGAAAATCCCTCTGCCCAAGAAAAAACTTCCGCAAATTTTTAACTATGTAAAATACGCTGTTCTGATTGTTTTTGTGTTGTTGTTGCCGCTTATCGGCGCAATAACAAGCGGCATTGGCGCGCCTGCGTTTTGTCAATATATATGTCCCGCCGGCACATTGGAAGCAGCCATTCCGTTGTTGATAACGCATCCCGAATTTTTGGGCAGCGTAGGCGTTCTGTTCGCCGTAAAAATGTTTGTGTTATTAATCGTAATAATCGGATGTATGACGGTTTACCGTTTTTTTTGCAA
>JAFXOC010000323.1 GCA_017529085.1 Selenomonadaceae bacterium
GACAAGGGAATAGAATGTCTGCAAAAGGCAACGGCTTTAAACAAACACTCCGCCGCCGCATGGAACGGCTTGGGGTTCGCTTACAACCAAAAGAAAAAATACTACAAAGCCATAGAATGTTGCCGAAGAGCCGCAGGCATAAATCCCAAATACGCAAACGCATGGAACAACTTAGGCTACGCCTGCGCCAAAGTGGGCAGGAACGAGGACTCGTGGACGGCGTACCGCAACGCGGTAAAAATGGCGCCCAAAGTCGAACTTTACAAAAAGAACTTCTTAATCGCCAACGAGCGAATGGATTCCTTTAAGAGCTTGTGAGATGTTGGGGCTTTGCCCCAAACCCCAGCAGGGGCGCTGCCCCTGCACCCCGCCAAAGGGCGCAGCCCTCTGGACTCCCGGTTATTTTTAAGGAGTGATTACATTTTGTTTAGCAAAAGATTATCCAAGAGAAAATTAGCTTTGCTTTTGTCTGCTACTCTTTCAACAACGTTGCTCATTCCTTCGGAATTTGCCTTTGCCGCAGAAAGCTCCAAATCTAACGAAAGCGTCTTAAACTACCTTGAAAGCGAGGACTTTATCTTCACCGCAGAGCGTATCCCGACGAACCGTTGGGATACGCCCGCAAACGTTCATGTGATAACGGCGGAGGAGATTGAGAGGAATAGGTACAAGGATTTATTTGAAGCGTTAAACACGGTAAACGGAATATCGCCGTATCTTGCGATGGAAACATACGGCGGAACCACGCTAAACGGCGGACACCGCGTACTTTTGCTCATTAACGGTCATAGGCTGCACAATACTCAAAGCGGGCTTGACACACATAAAATGAGCACATGGGGAGCGATCCCTTCGATGAAAATGATAGAGCGCATCGAATTTGTAAAGGGCGCAGGTTCGGCTCTTTACGGTACCGATGCGGTCGATGGTATCATAAATATAATTACGAAAAAGGGAACCAGAAACGAAACGACTGTTGACGTAAGTTACGGCACATGGAGCAGGCGCAACTTTGAGGTTACCAATCAGGGAAGCGAAGGCAAGTTAAGCTGGTTTTTCTCCGGCAATTTGGCAAGAAGCAATCCTTGGTCGGGTAAAACGGGCGTAAATATTCTGAATCAAAGTTATAAAGACGTGAGGGATTACAAGAACAACGGCGCTTATATTCGCTTAGACAACCGCATTGACGACAGAAGCTCCTTAACCTTTGATTTTCTTCATCACTCACGACAAAACTCCGGCAATGTTTATATGTTTTTGACCGCCAACGGACAACAGGTTTTTGACGTTGGAGACACCAGGGTTCGGTTCTTTCAAGAACAGCTTCACCACAGGAATGATTTATACAACAATGTGGCAATATCGTACAACTTTAAGGAAGGCACCAATACTCCGGGTTGGCTTAGGTTTTACGACAATTACCACTCGCTTAACGATTTTGCCGAACCTGTCCCTCTCGGAAAGTCAACCAGAGAGGACGAGCGTATTCAGGGACTTGAATATCAAAACGGCTGGGAAATCGGCAGACATAAGATTATAGCGGGTTTGGAATGGCACAAGAACATCGTAAACGCTCCCGCTGTCGCCATAAACAACAGGAGCGTTACGAATAAGGCGTTTTATCTGCAAGACACCATACGACTAGGGCGCAAATGGATAGCAATTCCCGGCGTGCGCTTCGATCACAGCAACGACTACGGCTCCCAATGGTCGCCTAAAGTCGCCGTTAATTATCGCCCCGACAACAAAACGAAATTTTACGCATCCTACGGTCGCTCCTTCCGCGCCCCGAACATAGCCGAAAATTATGTTATGAGTCAATCGCCGATGTTATATGTGATCGGCAACGCATATACGACTCGCTCCGATTTGTTGCTTCGTCCGGAAAAAGGCGTTACTTATACGGTGGGAGCGGAACACAACTTTGACGATAGGACGAATATCACCTTAAATCTCTTCCGCAGCAACATTACCGAGCCTATTAGATTCAGAAACGGCTACTTGAGAGATACAAGCGGTAATATCGTGCCTGCCGCCGCCGCTTTGAATTTAAACCAAACAGAGGTTTATAAGGGTATAGAACTGACATTCAGCCAAAAATTGAACGAACATTTTAATTATCACCTTGGTTTTTCAAACATTCGCTCGGAATATGGGCAATACAGCAATGAGCAACCTATAGGATACCGTGCGGGGATAAGCTATCAAAACCGCAAATTTAAAGCTAGTATGCTAGGGCTGATGAAAGCCGGCAGACTTGCCGAAGGCATAAGAACGAACACTGCCGAAGGGACAAGAGTGACTTATCCGGCGGATAAGAGTTATGCGGTATTCAATCTTAATCTTAGCTATGATGTCAATGATTATGTAACGACTTACATGAAGATATTAAATTTTACAAACAGAGATTACGGCGACATAGATTATAGATATTACCCCGGTCGCTCCTTTGTTTTAGGCGCGGAAGCGAAATTTTGAATAAAAAACCGTGCGGTGAAAAATCTCAAGGAAATCATAAAAAAAATAAAAGCGTTCAGATC
>JAFXOC010000324.1 GCA_017529085.1 Selenomonadaceae bacterium
TCCCGATCAACTTTTCCCATATATTGACGTTGAGGAAGTTACGGAAAACACTACGGCGGATTCGTTTATTTTTTCTACTCTTAACGAAGAGCCGGAGAACTTCAGCATTTTAATACCTTACGAAAGTTCGCCGGGGCAAGACAGAAAATCCACGATTTACGCTTTGCGTAAAAGAGATTTAAACAATATTATCGAAGCCGCTCATAACGAATCTATGCCGCTTGCTTCAATCGAACCTGCTTCTATAGCCGCTGTGCGCGGGATGATGCGATTTAACAGAGAGCAAATTTTATTTGAGTGCTATCCCAATTACCCTATAACTCTTTACAGTTATTCCCCATTAGGCGGTATTTTTAGAATGGAAACGCCTTTTACGCCCCAGAAGTTAGCGGAGTTTCCGCCGGAGGAATTATATCGAATACTCGGAAATCAGTTGCGTATTCGAGACGTTAATGCCGAAGAAGCGTTTTCAAATTACAACAATGATTTAAAACTTACGGTTTTATACGCCGACAGCGGTTTGCTTAGAAACAGGGGATTACAGCCTTTTCTTGCTCCCGCTTTTCATTTCGGCGAATTTGTAAGCAACGCCGAAAAACTTGGACGCGAAGAAGATTGGCTTGTAACCATCGGCACTCTTTGTCAAAAGTTCTCGGAGAATTTTGAGGGATATTCCGAAACCTGTCCGCCGTTTCTTAACTTAAATTCTGCAAATTTTTTACCGCAAGAAGTAAGAGTCAATACAAGAATCAGCGGTTGGCAAAAGATTTTGCAGAGTTTCTTAACAAAGGCTACGGTGCTTTTAATAATGATATGCGCGGCAGAAGGAGCTGGGGTATTTTACTTTTCTTCATTTGAAGTTCCGCAAGCGACAAAAGCCGAATACGAAGAAGCAAAGAAAAACGAAGTCAATATCGACAAAGAATTGGTTGTCATCGAACAGGCGAAACTTGAACATGAAGCGCCTTTTACAGCGCTTCGGGAGCTTGTCGAATCCAAGAAAGCCAATATTCATTTCTCCCGTTTCGTTGTGAACGATAGCGATAATAACAAATGGGTGAATTTAGATGCGTTTGCGGCAGATCCGGTTATGTTTCAGGATTTTATCGCTACGGTGAGGGCAAATCCTACTTTTAATAATGTGAGTTTAACAGGTATTTCGAGGGACGAAGGTACAGGATATGTCCGTGGGAATTTTGTTATCGGAAAGGGAGCGGGTAAAGAATCCCCCAAAGATAGTAAAGAAAACAAAACCGATAATCAAAATAAACCAAATGCTAAAACCAATCAACCGGCAAATCAAACCGCTAATCAACAAAAACAACCAAATCAGCGAAATCAGCAAAATCAGCCAAAACAAGCGGCGCAACCGAATCAACAAAATCAACCGGTGGGAGGTAATAAAAATTGAATAACGCCATAATGATTATCAAGAATCTTCCCATGCTGTTGAAAAGCGGAAAACTTGTTTCGTTGTTTGTTTTTACTGTGGGTTTGAGTTTAGGCGCGTTTTATCTGTTTTACGCCTTTATGGACAGTCAAGCGAAAGCGGAAGCGGTTGGAAAAGAATTATCCATGATTTCTTCGTATATGCAGAGTTATAAGAAGAAAGACGAAAATTTAAAAAGTATATCCGAAAGACCGATTGCGGCTAAAGATTTAGACGCAACTCAAACGGAAATTTTGCTTTTAATGCAAAGTACGGAAGTCAAGATTATTGACTTAAAAACGGTAAAAGACGGCGGTACGAAAGAGTCTCAATCCGTTGTCTATAAACCCAACGAAAATAAAACGGCAGGGGAAAAAGAAGCGGCAAAAGCGGCAAAACAAGACCCAAATGCGGGTAATGTCGCTCAAAAAGCCGTAAAAAAACAGAGCGAATCACCGCATAGAGCCTATGATGTCAAACTTCAAGGCAGATACGAAAATCTTATGACTTTTGTTCAAAGGTTTGGAGCAAAAAATAAACTTGTCACCATAAGAAAGTTCGCTTTAAGTCCTTTGGATAACGATTTGTATGTGGCGGATATTCGCTATAAAATTTATGTAAAGTGAGGTGAAAGTTCATGGGTTTTTTTAATGACGTAATCAAAAGAAAGAAAAATCCGGAGGATGACGAACTGGAAAAATTCAACAATCCGGATTATTTTAGGAACAATGCGCCGGATAGGTCATACAATGAGGAATTGACGCAGGAAGAAAAAGAAGCGTTGCTCATGCAAAGGAATGACGCTCCCGTAAGTCAACCTGTTCAAATGCAAAATGCTCCCGTCAATCAGGCTCAACCGCAAAATCAAAGTCAAAATCCCGCTCAACTATATAACGAAAAAGAATGGCAGGACGATGGGATTTTGGAAGATACAATAAAAGGGACTGTTTACCAACAGGCGGCGAAACAGGAAGAAAAAACATATCATGCTCCGCAAATAACCTTCCCTTTCCCTGCCGAACAAAATCAAGCTCCGCCGGTTTATTCTCCCCAACAATCGGAAGCAAGCGTACCGCAAGAACCGCAAGCTCAATCTTCGTTTTCTCAACAACCTCAAGCGGAACTGAAAACTTTTCAAGCTTCATCTCAACAACCAATGCAAAATCAATCGTTGCAACCGCCGAACACGATACAGCAACGACAATCAATGCCACAACAGACTTTTCAAGCGCCATCTGCCCCCGCGCCACAACGGTCTTTTACGAAAGATGAACAAATATCGCCCTTGACATCGTATCAAGACGATTTTTCAAATGCTTACAATGAAGATTTCGAAGAGACGGCGGAATCTGATACAAAACCGAAAAAGGCGGGTATTGTCGGAATCATTTCCTCAATATTTGACAAGAAGAAGAAACCTAAAAAGCCGAAAGCGACAACGCCTAAAAAGAAAAAGAATCAAGACGAGGACGATGAAGAAAAGAAGAAGGAATCCGATCCGAAACGGGTTATGGTTTTGGGCGTTTTGCTCTTGATTTTGGCGGGACTTGGTTATTGGGTATTTTCAATGTTTGCTCCGAATTTGTTTTCAAGCAATAACAATTCCCAGACAAATAACAATAACGCCAAAAACAAAGGAAAAACATCAGTTGTTCTGGTGGAGAACCGAAGCGGCAATATTCCTCAAAATCCTTTTGTCCCAAAATCTCAAGTCGCTGCGCTTGCGGTTGTGGAAGGGGTTTTCCCAAAAAAGAATCTTCCTTCCGGGACAACTACGCCTGTAGCCGGTTCGCAACCCGTAACGATTCCGAGAAGCGCGCCTACATTTACACCTCCCGCTATTCCTCAAGCTCATCCCGCAATTTCCCAACCGATGACTTTACCGACTTTAAAAGCTCCGACAGCGGCTATAAATCAAGCTCCTGCGGCAGTAGCAAACGAACCTGCAAAATTGACGGGGATTATCGAAGCCGATGGAAAAACAATGGCTGTTATGAGTGACGGTACTGTTGTATCTTCCGGCGATACTTATAACGATGGCAGAATAGCTTATATCGGCGGCGATGGTATTCACTTTGACAATGGTAAAACCATGCGGTTTGAAGAATAGGAGTGTGTTCATGTGTTAAAACAAAATCGTAAAAAAATCTTATCTTTTCTTATAGCAACTTCTCTTTTTACACCATTGATAAATTTTCCAATTTCTCCTGTTTTTGCGGCTGATACCGTTATGTTGGATGCGGAAAAACCGGAAAGAGAACCTATAGGGGAACGGATTCGGAAAATTATTGACAACTATGAAGCCGAGCAAAAAGCTAATGAAAAAGCTGACGAGAAGTCTGATGAGA
>JAFXOC010000325.1 GCA_017529085.1 Selenomonadaceae bacterium
AAAGGATCGAATGTGCAGATAAAAATAACGTAAGATTTCTTTAGCTCCGTATAGTCTTGACTTTTACGCAGCACGTTAAGGTCTATCAAAGATTGATAGTAACGGGTTCTTTTAGGAAGCAAAGAAGGATAATCGTTTGTTGTCTGCATCTCTATATCTATGATAACTCCGGTATCGGTTTCGACATAGAGGTCAAGTCTGATTCCTTTTTGAGTGGGGCTTTCTTCAATAGACATTTCTGTTGTGGGGTAGACGATATTCTTTATCTTTATACGAAGCAGTTTTTCAACAAGTTTTTTGCAAATTTTAGGGTTTTGCATTACTTTTTGAAAAAGGAAGTTATCCGAAATAGTGAGTTCTTCCCATTCTTTGATACGTCCCATAAATACACCTCGGTTTCCCTTACGAGGATTTTGTTTCTGTAAAATTTATTTCTACATAGCTAAAAAAATTCCTCTAATGACAATTCTATTTTAAATTTGAACACAATTATAAGCGGAGAGTAGTATAAAAAAGTCAACGAACTCCATCAATCATTAAGTCTCAAACCCAAAAAGGCAACCAAGAAAATCTCGATCGCCTTAAGTACAACTATTTTATTTTCTCTTGTCATTCCACTCGTGTATATTAACCTGCCGCGCCCTGCCCAAAGCGAGCGAACTTTTCGGCACGTTTTCGGTTATGGTGGAACCGGCTCCTATATAAGCGTCGTCTTCAACCTCAACCGGCGCGACAAGATTTGAATTGCACCCCACAAAAGCGCGGTCTCCCACCTTTGTGCGGAATTTCTTCTTGCCGTCATAGTTTACAGTTATGGTGCCGCAACCCATGTTTACATCGTCGCCTATATCCGAATCCCCTATGTAGGATAAATGCGGCAACTTCGTGTTGTTGCCTACGTTTGAATTTTTCACCTCAACGAAATTGCCTATTTTAACCCCGCTCATCAAATGGGAATCAGGACGAATATGCACGAACTGACCAAGCGTTACGTTGTCATCTATCACAGCATCGTGAACGTAAGTAAATTGCCCGGTCACGCCGTTGCCGAGAGTCGCGTTTTGCAGGCGAATATTCGGACCAAGCTCGCAATCTTCGCCGATTACGGTATTTCCCTCTATCCATGTAAAGGGATAAATAACCGTGTCACGTCCGATTTTTACGTCCGCGTCTATAAAAGTGGTATCGGGATCCATCAACGTTACGCCGTCCGCCATCAATTCATCGTTCTTCCTTTTCCTCAAAATTTTTTCTGCCGCCGCAAGCTGCGCTCTTGAATTTATGCCGAGAGTCAAATCATAATTCTTCGTTGCGTAAGCCGCTATCTTTTCGCCCTTAGCTCCCAAAATTTCCAGCACATCCGGCAAATAATATTCGCCTTGAGCATTATCGTTTTTTACTTCCGAAAGCGCCGAAAACAATTCCTTTATATTAAAGCAGTATATACCTGAATTTATCTCTTTAACCCGCTGCTCCTCTTCCGTCGCGTCCTTTTCCTCGACTATCTTCAAAAAAGTCTCGTCGGGTCTTCGGATTACCCTACCGTAACCCTTAGGATTGGGCACGATAGCAGTAAGCACCGTTGCCACGCCGCCGATTCTCTTATGGGCTTCGTAAAGCGACGTCAAAAGTTCCCCCGTCAAGAGCGGCGTGTCTCCGCAAAGCACCATGACAACTCCATCCGTACCCTCAAGCAATTCCTTTGTCTGAAGCACCGCATGACCAGTGCCAAGCTGTTCCTTTTGCTCCACACATTCGGCGTCTATCGCTTGTCTTACCATTTCCCCGCCAAAACCCGTTACAACGATATTCCTAACCGCCCCGGCAGCTTTTGCCGCATCCAGCACATGATTTACCATCGGCTTTCCAGCCACTTTATGCAACACCTTGGGAAGCTTCGACTTCATCCTAGTTCCCTTCCCCGCCGCCAATATTACCGTAACCAAATCCGACATCTCATATCCTCCACATTGTTTTTTTATGCCAGTTTCTTACTTTTCTTTTTCTC
>JAFXOC010000326.1 GCA_017529085.1 Selenomonadaceae bacterium
CTTTCGAGTCTGTAAAAGCCGCAAAAAACGCTTTTATCCTTTCGTCATCAATCTTTTTAAATTCCTCTGTAGGCGCAACAGCCACTAATTTTCCCTCGCTAAGCATGGCTATTCTGTCCGCTATTCTGGTTGCGCTTAACATATCATGGGTAACAACTACGGACGTTACCTTTAATGCTTTTTGGGTATCTATTATCAGCTCGTCGATTTTTCTCGTAGTAATAGGGTCAAGCCCCGAACTTGGCTCGTCGTAAAATATTACCGTGGGATTAATCGCGATGGCTCTGGCTAAACTCACCCTTTTTTTCATGCCGCCCGAAAGCTCGTTTGGCATGAGGTTTTCCACATTAGGCAATCCTACAAGCTCCAGCTTCTCCTTGACAATTTTTTCAATCTCCGCATTCGGTAACTCCGTATGCTCACGCAGCCCAAAAGCCACATTCTCCCCCACCGTCATAGAGTCAAACAGAGCGGAATACTGGAATACCATGCCCATTTTAAGTCTGAGTTTATCCCATTCGGCTTCGGTTTTATCGGAAAGAGGCTCGCCTTCCATATATATTTCGCCGGAAGTCGGCGAAATTAAACCGATTAAAAGACGGAGCAAGGTACTTTTCCCGGAGCCCGATCCGCCTATGACAGCAAGCGTCTCTCCCTTTTTAATGTCAAAGCTGACGTTATCTAAAGCCGCCTTATCTCCAAAAATTTTGGATACGTTTTCAATCTTAATCATAATGCTTCCCAGTTTCCTTTATTTTTCAACGACTACTATTCTACCACAAATTTTTATTTTGTGAAAAAAATTTTTATTTATTTTCTGTTTCTTTACCATTTACAAGACACTTCCACCAACTTCGGCTGTTCCACGTCCGTGAAAATGGACTGAAGGACAGAGATGTATCAAAAAATTTCGATTATAATAATAACAACAAAAAGCCTCGACTACATAAAATAGCCGAGGCGATTATTTTGATTGGTCGGGATGACAGGATTCGAACCTGCGACCTCATCGTCCCGAACGATGCGCGCTACCAAACTGTGCTACATCCCGTTAAAGTTGACAATTGCATAAATCAACCATCAACCATTGTAGTATATCATATCATTCTCTACGCTGTCAAGAATTATCCAAACTTTTTAAGAGTCTTCCGCCACGGTTTCTTCGGGCGGGACTTCCACGACCTTCATATTCCGATACCTGCTCATGCCGGTGCCGGCAGGAATCAGCTTGCCTATTATAACATTTTCCTTTAAGCCTATCAGAGGATCAACCTTGCCCTTAATCGCCGCATCGGTTAAAACTCTGGTTGTCTCTTGGAAAGATGCTGCGGAAAGGAAAGAATCGGTCGCAAGAGAAGCTTTGGTGATACCCAAAAGAATGGGCTTCGCCACGGCAGGTTCGCCGCCGTTTTCGATTGCTTCCGTATTGGCGGATTCAAAACTGTTAATGTCGATGAATTCGCCCGGAAGGAAATTCGCATCTCCCGCATCCTCAATCTTAACCTTGTGAAGCATTTGACGCACCATTACCTCAATATGCTTGTCGTTAATTTCAACGCCCTGAGACTTATACACTTTCTGCACTTCGTAGACAAGATAACGCTGCGTCTCTTTCAAGCCGCACACCCTCAAAATATCGTGAGGATTTACCGAACCTTCCGTAAGCTTACTGCCGGGTTTAACTTCATCACCCTGACGCACCGCCATACGCGCTCCAAAGGGAATAGCGTATTCGCGAGTCGAACCTTCTTTTGGAACAATCGTCACCTTACGAATTCCGGTGCCCGCGTCCTCAATTTCAACCGTACCCGCAATTTCCGCGATAATAGCGTTATGCTTAGGCTTTCTCGCTTCAAAAAGCTCTTCTACACGAGGCAAACCTTGGGTAATATCGTCACCCGCAACGCCGCCGGTATGGAACGTACGCATTGTGAGCTGAGTGCCGGGTTCGCCTATGGACTGCGCCGCTATAATGCCCACGGCTTCGCCTACTTCGACATCGGATTGATTTGCAAGGTCTCTGCCGTAACATTTCATGCAAACGCCAAATTCAGATTTGCAGGTAAGCACGCTTCGAATTGAAACGCTCTCTCTTACTTTGGCGATTTTCTTCGCCAAACTTGCGTCAACCAAATCGTTGACAGAAGCTATTTTCTCCTTCGTCTTAGGATCTATAATATCTTCCGCCAACACGCGACCCAAAATTCTGTCCTCTAATGATTCGATGACGCCGTCGCCTTCTTTTATGGCTTCGACTTCAATACCGCGAACATTACCGTCGCGAACTCGGATTTCTCTTGCGTCGCTGCCTAATACGGCTTCTATCTGCTTTTTGTTGAGATGATCGCCGGAAGAAACAATCACGTTATCTTCGCTATCAAAGACATCGCCTATGACTTCTTTGCCCAAAAGCTCTTGAATCATGCCCTCTTTTATCTTTTTGCGAAGTTCTTTATCCGGCTCGCCTAAAATTATGTTCTCCGTCACCATAGCGTTCGATACCGCCGTATTTGCGGACATCGAAGAACCTTGAATAATTATTTCCTTTACAGACTTTTCACCGATGGTCATTAAGACTTCGTCGTCTAAAATCGTGCCCCTTGAGAACAAAACTTCCTCTGTTTCGGGGTCGCGCACCTCTCCTGCAAGCATACGTCCCAAAAGCATATCGTTTAATATCTCAAGCGCGTCAAACGTGCCGGGCGCAAGCCTTGCCCGCTCGCGAATAAGGTTTACGGTAGTCACGTCGCAGTCTTCTTCTCGAACTATCACGTCCTGCGCCACGTCCACCAGACGGCGGGTCAAGTAACCCGAGTCGGCGGTACGAAGGGCGGTATCCGCCAAGCCTTTGCGCGCGCCGTGCGACGAGATAAAATAATCGGAAACAGACAAGCCTTCTCTAAAATTCGCCGTAATGGGAAGGTCGATGATTTTACCGGAAGGATCCGCCATAAGTCCGCGCATACCCGCAAGCTGACGCATTTGTTGCTTATTACCTCTAGCCCCGGAGTCAGCCATCATAAAGATGGGATTAAAAGCGTCCATGTTGTCCATCATGGCATCCGCCACGTCATCCGTCGCCTTGTTCCACAAGTCTATGACTTTATGATAACGCTCGTCTTCCGTGATAAGACCGCGGTTGAACTGATGTTCGACCTTGTTCACCACTTTTTGGGTGCTGTCTATGATATCCTTCTTTTCGGGAGGCACAATAACATCCGATATGGCAACAGTCATACCGGCGATACATGCGTAGTGATACCCCAAATTCTTAACGGTATCAATAATCTCCGCCGTTTTTGTGGCGCCGAAATTATCGTAAGAATTAGCCACCAGCTTGCCGATTTCCTTCTTATTCATCAAAATTCCGAGCGACCATTCGCCGGTCTCTTTATCTTGACGATAATATCTAAGCTCCTGCGGCAAAATTTCGTTAAAAATCATACGTCCCAAAGAGGTTTTCACCAGGCCGTAACCTTCGATACGTACTTTGACCTCCGCCTGTAAATCCAAAACGTGTTCTTGATATGCCAACAGGGCTTCGTGTATACCGGTAAAAATCTTGCCTTCGCCCTTCGCCTTCGGTCTTATACTGGTGAGATAATACGAGCCCAAAACCATGTCCTGAGTCGGTACGATAATCGGTTTACCATCTTTAGGCGCTAAGATATGGTTTGCCGCAAGCATAAGAATACGAGCTTCCGTTTGAGCTTCCGCCGAAAGCGGAAGATGTATAGCCATCTGGTCGCCGTCAAAGTCGGCGTTATACGCGGTACAAGCCAAAGGATGCAGCTTTAAAGCGCGTCCTTCCGTCAAGACCGGTTCAAAAGCTTGTATTCCCAAACGGTGCAGAGTAGGCGCGCGGTTTAAGAGTACCGGATGTTCTTTTATAACGTCCTCCAGCACGTCCCAAACTTCGGGTTTCGCCCTTTCCACGGCGCGTTTTGCGGATTTAATGTTCTGCGCCGCTCCCGTTTCAACCAACTTCTTCATAACAAACGGTTTAAACAGTTCAAGCGCCATTTCCTTAGGAAGTCCGCATTGATGAAGCTTTAATTCGGGACCCACAACTATAACGGAACGCCCTGAATAATCAACGCGTTTACCCAACAAATTTTGACGGAAACGCCCCTGCTTACCCTTTAACATATCCGAAAGCGATTTTAGCGGACGATTGCCGGGTCCCGTTACGGGACGACCGCGTCTGCCGTTGTCGATAAGAGCGTCAACCGCTTCTTGAAGCATTCGCTTTTCATTTCTCACTATAATATCCGGCGCGCCTAAATCCAAAAGACGCTTTAAGCGATTGTTTCTGTTTATAACCCTACGATATAGATCGTTTAAATCGCTTGTTGCAAACCTGCCGCCATCAAGCTGCACCATAGGGCGAAGCTCGGGAGGAATAACCGGGAGAGCATCCATAACCATCCAAGCGGGATCATTGCCGGATTTTCTGAATGCTTCCACAACCTCAAGACGACGGATAGCGCGAATTCTTTTCTGCATACTGAGAGAGTGAAGCTCTTTTCTGAGCTCCTCGCTCATCTGGTCTAAATCAAGCTCTTCAAGAAGTACTTTAATTGCTTCCGCTCCCATGCCCGCTTTAAAACCCTTACCGTATTTTTCCCTTGCGGCTCGGTATTCATTTTCGGTCAAAAGCTGTTTCTTAATAAGCTCCGAATCAGCGGGGTCCGTGACAATATAGGAAGCAAAATACAACACTTTCTCAAGCGCGCGCGGCGGAATATCTAAAATCAAACCCATACGACTTGGAATTCCTTTAAAGTACCATATATGGGACACAGGAGCGGCAAGTTCGATATGCCCCATACGTTCCCTGCGCACTTTTGCGCGAGTCACTTCAACGCCGCAACGATCACAGACAACGCCTTTATAACGAATACGTTTGTACTTTCCGCAATGACACTCCCAATCCCTTGTCGGTCCAAAGATGCGCTCACAGAAAAGCCCATCTCGTTCAGGTTTTAACGTACGGTAATTTATGGTCTCCGGCTTCTTCACTTCTCCATGAGACCATTCCCGAATTTTTTCGGGAGAGGCAAGCCCTATGCGCATGGAGTCGAATTTATTTACGTCCAGCAAAGAAACGGCACTCCCTTCTATTAATCGTCCGCATAATCATCAACATCTACATCTACATTTAAGTCGAAATCGGACATATCGTCAAGATCAGCTATTATGTCATCATCGCTGATGTCAACGTTTAACAAATCATCATCAGAAATATCCACATCCGAAATATCATCATCGGAAATATCAAGATCTGAAATATCCCCGTCATCGTCATCACTATCATAGGAATCCGTTTCGTCGGTTTCCTTGGGCTCCTCCGGTTCAGGGTTTACGCCGTCCACATCAAGATCGAGATTCTTAGCTTTTTCTCCGATATCGTCGTCGTCCTCGTCCCTTATGGTTATCTCCTTAGCGTCCTCAGACAACACCTTTATATCAAGCCCTATGGATTGAAGTTCTTTGATAAGCACCTTAAAGGATTCGGGAATTCCGGGTTCCGGAATGTTTTCACCCTTAACTATTGATTCGTAAGCTTTGACACGACCCACAACATCATCGGATTTTACGGTCAAAATTTCCTGCAAGGTATAAGCCGCGCCATAAGCCTCAAGCGCCCAAACTTCCATCTCACCGAAACGCTGACCGCCAAATTGCGCTTTACCACCCAAAGGTTGTTGCGTAACAAGGGAATACGGTCCGGTAGAACGAGCGTGTATCTTATCGTCGACCAAATGATGAAGTTTCAGCATATAAACGCAACCCACGGTGACATCATTTTCAAACGGTTCTCCCGTGCGTCCGTCGTAAAGTATGGTTTTACCGCTAACGGGAAGCCCCGCAGCTTTTATAGTACCGAATACATCCGAATCACCGGCGCCATCAAAAACAGGGGTTGCAATGTGAATCCCAGCTACATCAGGTTCAGGCATACCGTATTTATCGAAATCATATCCCGCTTCCGTCAAACGTTGCCGTACCGTAGGATCGTTATCTTTAATCTGCTGTCCCAATGCCCTTACAGCCATACCCAAATGAGTTTCCAAAACCTGCCCGATATTCATTCGAGAAGGCACGCCTAACGGGTTAAGCACAATATCTACGGGTGTGCCGTCGGGTAAGAAAGGCATATCCTCCTGACGCATGATGCGTGAAACAACGCCTTTATTTCCGTGACGCCCGCTCATCTTATCGCCTACGGAAATCTTGCGTTTTTGAGCGATATAAACTCGAACCAGCTGATTTACGCCCGGAGGAAGCTCATCGCTGTTATCCCTACAGAAAATCTTTACGTCGACAATCTTCCCCGCTTCGCCATGAGGCACGCGCAGAGACGTGTCCCTAACTTCTCTCGCCTTTTCGCCAAAAATCGCACGGAGCAGACGTTCTTCCGCCGTAAGTTCGGTTTCTCCCTTAGGCGTAACCTTACCGACCAAAATATCGCCGGGTCTTACATCTGCGCCAACCCTGATAATTCCCGTTTCGTCCAAATCCTTCAATGTTTCTTCCGAAACGTTCGGAATATCCCTCGTAATTTCTTCGGGACCAAGTTTCGTATCTCTTGCGTCGCACTCATATTCTTCTATATGAATAGACGTGTAAAGATCGCGTTTGATAAGATTTTCAGAGAGCAGTATCGCGTCCTCGTAGTTATAGCCTTCCCAAGGCATATAGGCAACTAAGATATTATACCCGAGGGCAAGTTCCCCGTGATCCGTAGCGGGACCATCGGCAATCGGCTGCTTTTCATCTACCCTATCGCCTTTATACACTATAGGCACTTGATTTATGCAAGTTCCCTGATTTGAACGCTCGTATTTTAACAAGCGATAAACATCCAAATCATTGTCATCAGTTCTCACATTTATTTGATTAGCCGTAACGAGTTCCACGGTACCCGCTCGTTTTGCAAGCACCATAACGCCCGAATCGCAAGCCGCCTTATACTCCATA
>JAFXOC010000327.1 GCA_017529085.1 Selenomonadaceae bacterium
GGCCTTCAAAAGGCCTATGAAAAGGTGAACGGCGCCATCACAGGCAAGGTGGCCGTCAAGCTGCACACCGGCGAGCCGCACGGACCGAACATCATCCCCCGTCCTTGGGTAAAAGAACTCATCGAAAAGAAACTCCCAAGCGGCACAATAGTTGAAACCAACACCTATTACCAAGGCGCGCGCTTCACCACGGAAGATCACAGGAAAACCATCGAAACCAACGGCTGGACCTTTGCAAATGTTGATATTATCGACTCCACAGGCACGACAAAATTCCCCGTTAAAAACGGCAAATGGTTCACCGAAATGAGCGTCGGAAAAACTCTGCCCGATTACGATTCATTCCTTACCCTCACCCATTTTAAGGGGCACACCATGGGCGGTTTCGGCGGCGCCAATAAAAACATCGGCATAGGCTGCGCCGACGGTCGCGACGGCAAAAAGTGGATTCATTCCCATGAAGGCGAAGGTCAATGGAGCATCGACAAAGAAGAACTTATGGAGCGCATTGCCGAATCCACCAAATCCGTTGTGGATCACTTCAAAGGTAAAATCGCTTTTATCAACGTTTTACGCAACATGAGCGTATCTTGCGACTGCGAAGGCACGGGAGCGCAGCCTGTTGTTACGCCTGACATTGGCATAGTCGCATCTCTTGATATATTAGCGGCGGATCAAGCCTCTGTAGACCTCGTTTACGCTCTTCCGGAAGAATCCCGTCACGATTTGGTCGAGCGTATGGAAACCCGCCATGGTCTTCGTCAGCTCTCCTACATGAAAGAACTCGGCATGGGCAACGATAAATACAAACTCATAGACCTCGACAACGGCGACAAGGAGATAAACGCCAAACAAGCGGTTGCGGGCATCAAAGGCAAATGGGTCAGCGACGGGCAATAATTTGGTTATGGCTTTGCGTCTTGACTCCGTAATAAAAAAGGATTTGCGAATTTTTCACAAATCCTTTTTTTGTTTTACAAAATTATAGTCAACAAAATAAATTTTGCATTTTGCCTCCCCGCCCGAATAGTGGGGAGGCAAAGATAAGCGAAAATATTTTCATCTTTGACTATAACAACCATTTCGAGGTATATCAGTCTTGCTCTCATGCCGATGAACTCAGTTTTACCTTTTGACAAAGAAAAAACTTGAATTAAGTCATATTATTTTCCAATTTACGGTTACTATCCTATTATGATGCTATTTTTACGACCGATTTCCACTATTTTTTCTTTTGTAAAATTTGAAAATTTAACGATAAGCTCCAGCGGCTGATTATCCTTTAACATGGCCAAAACCATATCGCTTTTACCTCTTTCCACTCCTATATTTATTCCACGCTGTTCAATACCATCGCTTAAATTGCACATAATTCTTGCCTCCTTAGTCATTGCGACTTATATTTTTTGATAATGCAGTATCCATTGATGTATCGTCACCTTTTAACTTGATTATAATATACTTATGGAAAAATTACATCTAAAAATAAAAAAGATTGTTGCTCTTGAGCTTATCTCACAAAAAACTCAAAAGCAACAATCAGAAAACCTCTACCGAAAAGGGAAGGTGTCCTAAGGGAAAAGGTGTTTCGCTCCTACTTATTTCTTATTCTTGGCCTTTAACTTTTCACGATAAATGGAAGGCTGCTGCCCGCGAGCCATGATGTCTTGTACGGCTTTGTAGACTTGGAGATCGCTTGTTTCAAGAGCAATGTCTAATGCGCCTTTTCCTTCATTATCACGTGCATTTAAATTTGCTCCGTATTTAGCTAAAAGATTGGCTACATTCATCTTTCTTTTGGCTATAGCCCATAAAAATAAAGTCCTCTTTTTATTAATACTATCACCATTGTTATAGAGTCTATCAATATCTATTCCGTTTTTACATAAATATTCCATCATTGCAAACATACTTGGTCTAACTGTCCATGATTCATTAAATACCCAAATATGCGACAACTTAAGTAATGCATTGTTTCCATCATAATCAATTCCGTTGATATCTGCACCCCAATTGTGCAAATATTCAAGCAAACCAACATTTTGGGTTGCGTTAACAAAATAACATATATACCGATTATCAAAGTCACAATATCCATTAACATTTGCACCATTTTCAAGCAAAAATTGCATCATTTCCCGATCATTATTCAGTAGCGCCCTATAAAAAGGAGTAATACCTTTATCTGTGGTACCATACACCCCATTCACATCAACGCCCGCCGCGAGCATCTCTTTAGCCGTACCAATATCATGCTTTTCAACCGCCAACATGAAGAGTTTCTCCTGATGCGTAGGATTGGGACGAGCGTGTTTTTGATTGCTTAAACTCATAACGCTTATATCGTTGCTGCCACTTGAACCTGACTTCTTTTTACCGCTGCCGAAAGTTTGGTCAATAACCTCTATTGCGCCCAATATCTTATCTAGATCGTTTGCCGCCACGGTAGTCGCGGGCAATGTTGCGCCTAAAAATATTGCTCCCGACATGAAAAGCGACGTTAAAACATTCTTGTTCATGTTAATTCTCCTCTCAAACTTCCAAAACAAACACAAAAACCCGCGAGAAGATAGTTTACCTTCTCGCGGGTTTTAAACATGATAAAGCGATAATCAGCGTATACTTATACCCCCCCCCCGAAAATTTGGAGGGTGCCAGATAACCGCTTCATCTTTATCGCTCCTTAAAATAAAATTAATTCCTCAGGCATTATACCACAAATAAATTATAACGCAAAACATTTTTTTGGAAATCGCTTCGTCGGTTATTTTTATTCATCTTTTATTCATTTTTTCGCAACCCTCCAATTTATCAAGCATTTCTTTCGGTGAAACGATAAATTCGTCAATTGGAAAATGTCTTTTATTGCCCGTAACCAAATAGCAATCAGTGAGACACTTTGACGCATCATAAAAGGGAATATCCTTTATATCGGGCAAAACAACGTCTGAATTTAGTGGTTGAACTTTGAAACCAAATTTCTTTATATAGGCTACAATGTAATCTTGATCTTCCTTTGGAAACTTAAATTTTTTTCGTTTCAATACATCTTGATATTCCGTCAAAATTGATTCGCTATATACCGGAATTAAATTTCCATTCAAAACATGCAACATTATACGAACGGTTGCTGCGTCATCGTGACGTGAAAGAAGGGCTGCTATAACAACGTTTGTATCAATTACTGCGTTCATGAGCGCATCGTCCTTGCACGTCGAATTTCTTCGTTTATTTCATTCAACGTCATATCTTGCAATCCGTTTGCTTCGGCGCTTGAACGAAGTCGATTAAATGCTTGAAGCGCTCCTTTACGAGTTATTTCAGATTTAATGGGCGAGGATATTTCAAAAGGAATACGCCTTTCGCGCACCACCGTACGCGCAAAAATGTTTATTGCAGTAGAAACTGTCATTCCAAAATCTGCACAGAGTGTATCAAATTGTTCTTTTAGAGTATCATCCATTCGAACGCTAAAAGTTGATTGAGCCATAAAAGCACCTCCTGAATTTACAAGGATACCTTTGGTGTTGATTATAGTGAACGCAAAAAATATTTTTACTTGAATTTGCTTCCCCGCCCTTCGGGCGGGGAAGCAAATTACAAAATTTAATGGCGTTTACTATGATTATAACATACGATTTTCAATATAAGCAATAGTAAACACATGGTCATTTCATGAAAATTTAACACCGTTGTATTCGACCTTCACCAAATATAACCCGCAAGCGGGAGCCGTTGGACTTGCTTTTGTCCTGTCCTTCGCCTCGAAAATCTCATTGAACCTCGTTAAACTCATGCGTCCCGCACCAAGCGTTACCAGAGTTCCCACCATGTTTCTTACCATGTGGTACAAAAATCCGTTGCCGTAAAAGGAAATTTTCACTATATCGCAGGCTTCCGTCAAATTCGCTTCGTAAATTTCCCGCACGGGACTCATCGGCGCGCCGCCCGCCGCTCTGAAACTTGAGAAATCATGAACGCCTTCCAAAAGTTTTAATCCGTCTCTCATAAGCTCTAAATTTAAATTTTCCTTAACGTGCCAAGCGTAATTCCTCAAAAACGGGTCGCGGAATTTTCCTCTTTGAATTTTATAAAGGTAGGTCTTAGCCTTCGCGCTGTGCCTTGCGCTAAAATTTGCGTCCGCTTCCCACGCTTCTTTTACAGTTATGTCGTCAGGCAACAAACTGTTTGCGGCGTAAACAATTCTATCCGTCGGAATTTTGCCGGAAGTAAAAAAATTCACAACTTGACCAAAAGCGTGTACCCCTGTATCGGTTCTGCCCGCCGCAGCTAATTCTATCGTTTCGCCAAAGAGCATAGCCAGCTTTTCTTCCAAAACATTTTGCACCGCTACAGCGTTATTCTGCCGCTGAAATCCATGATAATTCGTACCGTCATAGGCAACCAAAAGCGCGATGTTTCGCCCTCGTTGCTTCATCTCATCTTTATGTTCTCGTTTCATGCGTCACCTTGTTGATGAAAACCCTTCAACGTCTTCGTCGCTTCACACTCTCTTTTATAGTCAACGACAATAAATTTTGTATTTTGCTCCCCCGCCCGAAGGGCGGGGGAGCAAAACCAAGTAAAAATATTTTTGTCGTTTACTATAGTAAACGACCTAAAAAACAAGTTACCCTCCCCGAAAAGGGAGGGCATCAAAAAAACAAAGTCCTAAAGTTCGCATCAAATATAAAGTTCTAAATACCTGGCGCGGTGCTCGGCGGCAAAAGGAGGAACACCGAATTTCGTGGCTAAGTTCTTGCACACCGCAATCGAATTGGGAATACCTTTTAACGCTTTGCTGAATTTTTCACGGAACAGTCCCTCATTCATAAGAATGGCGCACGTAAGATTAATTGTGTTTGAGGGAGACTGAATTTCACTGTTGGTAAACAAACTTTCGTGATCGCCTTCGATATCTTTGTAAATCAGGTAAAAAGCGACTTGATAGACGGTGGCAAAACGCTGTTCCGCTTCGTTTTTACTTGCGTTTACCATAATGCTTTCCGTCGTATCCACAAATGGATTTTCGCTGTTGTTTATCTTAAACTTAGAGTATACGGGTACCGCCAAATTAAGCGCAGGCGCCGCCCTTAAACCTGCCGCTGCAACTATTCTCGCCACCGACGGTTTATAACACGGCTCTATTTGCGCGTCTTCCAGTATGCCCTCCGCCAGCCGATTTATTTCGATATGCGACATCTCGTGTTGTATTTCCATTAGGCTTAACCTACTTTCTCGTAATTTGACAATCACTATCTCACGATATAATTCGACAATAAAAATTTTTTTCCTGCATGGTTTTTATTTTTCTTTGTGTTTATACATCCCCAGTTTCGCGTAAATCTCCGACTTTAACAAACGATACCGAAATTCCAAAAGACCAAACGTCGGCTTTACTATATGCGTCCTATGCAAAAGATAGGGATTTGCGTTAAAATCGTTTATCCCCGGCTCTCCCGTCACCGCTGTTAAATATTCGTTCTCTTTTAAGATGTTTGGTAAATTTCCGTCATACGCGCCGTTTGGGTATGAAAACGTATAAATGGTTTTTAATCCCTTCCACTCAAGCCCAAGTTTGGAAAGTTTTATTTCTTCCGTTTGTTTTTCGGGTGAAAGCTCGGTGAGCGGGATATGGTTTGCCGTGTGACTGCCTATTTCTACGCCTCGCCTTTCCATATCCTTTAACTGCTCAATAGTCAGATACCCTTTTTTTCCGATATTGTTGGTAATCATGTATACCGTAGCTTTCATGCCAAATTCTTCCAACATGGGAAGAAGAGTCGTATAATTGTCCTCGTAACCGTCGTCAAAGGTTAATATAATCGGCTTTGACGGAAGAACCTGTTTTCCTTTTTTCGCCAACACAAAATCTCTCATTGATATGGTTTCATAGCCGTTGGCTTTTAAATATTGCAGCTGCTCTCGAAATTCTTTGATAGGTATGCTGTATTTTTCGGCATCCTCGTCCGGGGTGTCCGTTATGGTGTGGTATTCCAAAATCATTGCCCCTTGAGGAGTTGGCAGAGAATTTATATATGCGGCGATGGCGATGAGAGAAACGCAAATTGCCGCTAAGATTTTTTTCAAATTAATCACCCAATGTGTTTTCGTAAAGAGATAAAATTTTCTTCATCCTGTGCATAAATGCGGGTTTACTGATAAACAGCATCTCCGCCAATTCGGATGCTGTCGCTTCCGGGTTCTCCAAACGCTTTATCGCCGTTTCCTGCAAATCTTTCTTTAGATTTTCAAAAGCGCCGGATTGTTTTAAGGCGCGTATCGCGTCGATTTGCCTTCCCGCAGCGTCTACCGCTCGCTGCAAATTCGCCGTTTCACAGTTTACTATGCGGTTCACTTGTCCGCGTATTTCCTTGATGTTTCTGGTACTCTCAAATTTTTCCACCGAAGCGCTTGCCTCTATCATCCACAGAAAATCTGCGACAGCGTCCCCCTCTTTTAAATATACCACATATTCTTCTTTCCTGTCTGTCAATTTTGGATAAAATCCGCGTTTTTTCATAAGCTCTTGCAAAAATTTCGCAAAAGCGCGGCTGACAAGGGAAAATTCCAGATGATATTCGGCTTCCGGTCTGTTCAAGCTGCCCGCCGCAAGAAAAGCGCCACGAATATATGCGGCTTGACAACAAGCTTTTTTTACGGCTTGATTTTCCTTTTCCATGATAAACCCATCTTCCGAGGCAAAACCAATATCCTGCAAGAATTTTGTAGTTTCGTCGGACGGAGTGATTTTCACTATAAAACTGCTCCGTTTTTTCAGCTTACGGGATTTACTGACGGCGATTTTTACAGGCGCTTTGGGATTTTCTCTTCTGATAAGGGCGAGGGTTTTTATCGCAACCGCGCCGTTATTGCTTGAAAAAATCAGCCCGAAACCTTTGGATTCTTCCATATAAACTCTGCCGCCAAGGCGGAGAAGAGCTAAAAGTTCCGCCCTGCGGCAGCATTTTTCGCCGTAGATTTTACGGGATATTTCGTTCTTAACATCTGAGGCAAAAGAAGACATACTTTCTCCTATTCAAAATTATCCTCGTGACGCAAACTGTAAATCATTCGCATAACGCTTTTTGCAAGCTTGTCGGGGTTATGGCGGATAACGTCGGTTTCGTCTATCATATCGGCTTTTACAAAACCTACGCCGAGAGCGTTTATCGCGTCTTCGTCTATAATTACGGGGTACGCCCCTTCCTTTTTATAATATTCCTTCATATCGTCGGATATTTCCCTGCCGTTCACGAGAGCAAAATCCACCGCGCCGCGTCCCGCATGGTCGATTATCGCTTTGACGTGCATGGATGCCGTGTATCCGTCGGTTTCCCCGGGCTGACTCATTACGTTGCAGATGTAAATCTTTATCGCCTTCGTTTTTCTCAAAGCTTCCGCCACGCCGTCAACCAAGAGATTCGGCATTACGCTTGTATAAAGACTGCCGGGACCAAGTATCACGGCGTCGGCGTGCTTTATTGCGTCTAACGCGGCTTGTACCGGTTGAACTTTTTCGGGGAACAACTTTACACGTTTTATCTTTTTATGAGCTTCGGGAATTTGCGATTCGCCTTCTACAATCGTGCCGTCCTCCATGATAGCGTCCAATCTTACGCTTTCTTTGCTTGCAGGCAACACGTTGCCTTTAACGGCTAAAACCTTTGAGGATTTTTCAAGCGCTGTTTCCATATCGCCCGTAACTTCGTTCATGGCGGCTATAAAGAGATTGCCGAAACTATGCCCGGCTAACGCGCCTTTGCCTTCGAAACGATACTGGAAAAGTTTTTCCATCAGTGGCTCCGTATCTGCGAGGGCTACAAGACAATTTCTCAAATCTCCCGGCGGCAAAATACCCAAATCTTCCCTTAAGCGCCCAGATGAACCGCCGTCGTCTGCTACGGTAACTATTGCCGTAACATTGCTTGTCACGGTCTTCATGCCTCGAAGGAGTACCGAAAGCCCGTGACCTCCGCCTATAACCGCAATGTTAGGACCTTTGCCTAGTTTTCGCTTTTCGTAAATTATATCTACAAGGCGTTCGGATTTATTTGGCACCAAGACGAGGATAACGGAGCGAATTACGTAACGAATGGCGATAAGCATTAAAATCGCCCCAAAAATCGCAATTATTCCGCCCGCAAAAGTGGTGACGGTGTAGTTGTAGCTGCCCTGCCATAAATAAACGGCCCTAAAAATACTCTCTTCGATAACGTCTAAAAATTTGTAGTTAAACAACAGGGCTAAACCGATGCTTGTGATAATAACCCCAAAAGCGAAGAGTACAAACCAGCGTTTAAACCTCATGCCGGGGTACAGCCATTTTAGAAAGTGCATTTTAGTTCTCCTCGCCCTTATGCTCTTTTACGTCGTTCTTCATTAAATCCCTGTGTTCCAAACACAGATTATAGTCCTTACCTTTCAATCTGCTATATATGTGTTCCGCCGTATATACGCTTCTATGCAATCCTCCCGTACAACCGACGGCGATAACCAATTGAGATTTTCCCTCTTTTTCGTATTCGGGCAGCAAAAAATCTATCATATCATCCAATTTAGCGATAAATTTTTGGGTGGTCTCATGGTTTTCGATATAATTTTTGACTTCCTCCACCGCGCCGCTTTTACGGCGAAGTTCCTCTACATAGAAGGGATTTATTAAAAATCTTACGTCAAGCACCATATCGGCATCCATCGGAATACCGTATTTAAAGCCGAACGAAAGGATATTCACCGTAAATTTGCGCCCGCCCGCGCCGAAAATTTTTCCTATTTTCTCTTTTAATTTCTGTTTGGAAAGCCCCGAGGTGTCAAGGGTATAATTAGCTTTAGGCTTAACTGACGCTAAAAGTTCACGCTCTTTTCTTATGCCGTCCGTTATGCGGTTGTTGTCAGCCATAGGATGACGGCGGCGAGTCTCTTTGTAACGGCGCACAATGGTTTCGTCGTTTGCGTCCACAAAGATAAGCTCGTATTTAACTCCATTTTTATCGAGAGAATCAAGAGTTTTTAAAAAATCGTCGAAAAATTCTCTGCTCCTCGTATCGACTACGATGGAAAGTTCGTCGGCGCGTTCTTTGGTATCGGAGCAGACTTTTACAAATTGAGGGATAAGCACAGGCGGCAGGTTATCCACACAGAAAAAACCCATATCCTCAAAAAATCTTGAAACCTGTGTCTTGCCGCTGCCGGACATTCCCGTAATAATAAAAAGTCGCATTATCCTTCCCCCAATACGAATTTATATATAGCCTTCGCAAAACCGTGGTCGGCGCAATCAGCGGTGACGAAATCCGCAGCTTCTTTAATGTGCGCGGCGGCGTTTCCCATGGCGACGCTTTTCCCCGCAGCTTTTAACATGGGCAAATCGTTGTCCGCATCCCCTATCGCCATAGTTTCCTCGATAGAAATATTTAAAATTTTCGCCAGTTCTCTAAGTCCGCTAGCCTTTGACACAC
>JAFXOC010000328.1 GCA_017529085.1 Selenomonadaceae bacterium
CGTGGATGGATTTCGGCTACAACAAAGGCGGGCATTTTTACACCGACGTCAATGATTTTGATTTCTTGTGGACAGTGGATTTATCGAAGGATAAAATACATCTCTTCAGCTTCGGCGAAGAAAAAGAGCTTTGGGAATTGCCCGTCTTTGAAGTGGTGCGAACTATGGAGGTATATATTTCGGGTGAAATTATAATCGTCCCCAAAAATTTAGCCGAAGAATTTTTCTCTCTGTGCAGAAGATGCGAGATGTCTTTAGGCGACGTCGGTTTATCGGACGACGACCAAACCGTTCTTTTAATGATGTATAGGCTATGCCCAAAGCTTTTCGAGCTTCATCAAATGCTTGGCTGGTGCGACCAGATGAAACTCGTCTCCGGTAAAGAATTCGCCACGAGAAAGGGCGCGAACGTCCCGCATAAAGAGGCAAAACGGCTTGCAAAGAAAATGTGGCGCGAAAAAAACTTCAAAGCCGCGGCAAAGCATTACGCCGATTATGTGACTTTGAAGTTTAAGGGGAAATGAGATTCTTATTTTCACTTTTATCTTGCATTTATATCAAAATCGCTTTAGAATAGAATTTAATTTTTTAAGAAAGGGAATGATACAGTGGTTGACAAAATAATAGACGCGTTGCCTACAATCGCGTCGCATATAGCGTTTGTGGCGGTGGTGTTTTTCGCGATCAGGCTTATCTGCAACGCTCTAAAGCGCATTATAGACGCCAGAACCCACAGCGAGACGGGGCGCTCCGTGTCGCTCCTGACCAACATTTTAAACCTTATAATTTACGCTATCGGTATCTTAATCGTTCTGTCGCATTTTAATATCTCCATAGCGCCGATTTTGACCGCAATGGGCGTTGGCGGTATGGCTGTGGCTTTGGGTTTGCAAGAGACCTTGCAGAATATTTTCTCCGGGCTTTGGCTTATCGTCTCCAAGCAAATCCAAACCGGCGATTTTGTACGGCTCTCCGACGGTCAGCAAGGCAGGGTTATGGATATTACATGGCGTTATACCACGGTGCAGTCCGTATTGGGAAATCTAATCGTTATACCTAATAAAAATCTTGCGAGTTCCGTTATTACCAACTATAATTTGCCGCAAAAGGACATAACCATAAAAATCCCCATAGGGGTTGCGTACAACAGCGATTTAGACAAGGTTGAACAGGTGACTTTGGAAGTTGCCAACAAAGTCATGCACGATATGGCGGAATACAGCGAAATTCCCCCGAAAGTGCTCTTTCACACCTTCGGCGATTCCGCGATAGAATTTGACGTGCTCATTCACTCCGCCCGTTTTGAAATGCAGGTGGAATTAAAGCACAACTTCATAAAAGCCTTAACGCGCAGATACCGCGAAGAGGGCATCAACATTCCTTATCCCATTCAGACGGTTATTCACGAAGGGAAATAGGGGCGCCAAAAAAATTTTTGCATTTTTATGGAAGTTGTAATATAATGTTAGCTGTGTTCTTTTAGAGGTCGGCGGCGTTTGGGGGAAGAGATGAGCTTTTTTATTTTTACCGGCGTGCTTATAAGCGGGGCGATTTTTATCGCGCATTATGCGGCAAATCGCTTCGGTTTTCGCCTTTTTTATTCTTCCCTCGTAATATCGGCGCTCTTAGCTCTCGTTATAAATTTTGTCATAATTTCTATGAAAGAGGTCTCGTCTCCCGAATCTATAGGGAAGATTCTTCTCGTCACCCTGCTTTCGGCGGCGGTGGTTACTGCGTTTAACGATTTTTTGACGAGATTGGAGAAAAAGAAGCTTGAAAAGCGGCGGCATAAAGCTAAGGATGCGGATGAGGCGCAGCTTGACGAGGCGCTGAGCTCAACTGAAAAATCCAAGGACGAAGGTGAGTCGGCGGAGCCTATAAACGAACGGCAGTTTGAGGCAGTTCCGGCTCGTATGGAAGATACAGAGCTTGAGGAAACGGCTGAGCAGCAAGCGGAAATTCAAGTCAAAGAAGAAGCTAAAGAAGAAAATAAAAAGGATGCTGCGGACAATAAGAAAGCAAAGTTAGGCTTTATAAAGAGATGGTTCTCTAAAGGCAAGAAAGAAGAGTCGCCCAAGAAACCTGATTTATCTCATCTGGATACGCTCGACGCCATATTGGATTTTGCTTACGACTCGCGTCTTTCCGGTAGCTATCATGACGCCGTTGCGGCTTATGAAGAAGCTATAATGAGATATGAAAACGACTCTTACCTTCCTTTTATATTTATAGATTTAGGGAACGCGCACAAGGAAATGGGCGAGTACGACGCGGCGATAGACGTTTACGAAAAAGCCGTCAACATGGAAGTGATAAAAAAAGACATCCCAACGGTGAGGTCTTTCGAAGATAACACTATATATTTGAAGGAATTAAAGATTGCGCTCAGAAAGCGCAATATGGAACATACGCCTTTTAGTCAAATCTCCAAGGAAATTTTGGACGAGGTGGACGAAAGGGTTAAACTAAAGGAGGAAGAACATGAAGAAAAGCAATGAGATACTCGGGCTTCCCGTGATAAGCATCACGGAAGGGCGCGAGCTCGGCATGAGCAAGACTCTTCTGATTGACGCGAAAAACCGTCGCGTCGCCGCTATCACCATAGAAGACGAGGATTGGTACAGGGGCGTAAAGCTTATCCCGTACGATTCTGTTATAGCCATAGGCAACGACGCCGTAACCGTAACGTCAAGCGAAACCATTATCAAACTTGACGAGGCGGCGGATTACGAAAACCTTTTGGACGAGAACATTCGCATAATCGGCACCAAAGCCATAACTAAGGCAGGCACCATTCAAGGCGCTGTCAGCGAAATTTACGTGGGCGACGATGGCACGATTGAGCGCTGCGAGGTAACGTCCTCCGACGGCTCTACCACCGAAGTTACCATAGACCAAATATCGATTTTCGGCAAGCAAGTCACCGTAATAGACAACGGGGACCTGCCTGAAAAAAAAAATAGCCCAATAGAAACGCCAGCGCCGACACCGGCTCCCGCGCCAACGCCGACTCCTGCGCCGGAAGTTAAACCGGAGCCGACTTTGCCTCAAGTTGAGGAGAAGCCGGAGATTAAACCTGAGGAAGTAAAACCGGCGGAAGTTAAAGCCGAAGAAAACAAACCTGCGGAGACCAAACCGGAAGCGGCAGCGCCCGCAGTCCCTCAGCCGGAAGCGAAGGTTGAGCCTCAAGCGGAGGTAAAACCCGCGGAGGTAAAACCTGCGGTTCCTCAAGCTCCGGCAAAACCTGCCGAAGTTAAGCCCGCAGTTCCTCAAGTCGAGGCGAAACCTGCGGAGGTAAAGCCTGCGGTTCCTCAAGTTGAAGCTAAGCCCGCTGCGCCTCAGGCAGACGTAAAACCTGCGGCGCCTCAAGCGGCGGCAAAACCTGCGGTGCCTCAAGCTCAAGCTCCGCAGTCGAAGCCTATGGATAAAGCGCAGGAAGAGCGTCATCGTAGATTCCTGCTCGGCAAAAAAGCGACTCGCACGATAGAAATTGACAACGGCATCGTAATAGTCGCCGCCGGTCAAGAGATTACCGAGGAAATCTTACAAAAAGCCAAACTTGCCAACAAATTCACCGAACTTGCGATGAATGTGCAGTAAAAACAGCCCCTCGCTTTTTAAGCGGGGGTTTTTAATTTAAATTTATGTTAAAATTCAGAAGCGGTCGAAAGTGTTCGCCCTTATAGGAAAGCGAGGTAATTTATATGCAAATTCAACGCGGGCAAAGAGGAAAATTGGAACAGTATTTCGATATGAACGCCTCCCTTAAAATAACAACATCTATACAGGGAAGCGCCGTATATGATTACGTCTGTTTCGGCGTTGACGCAAACGATAAATTATCCGACGATAGGTATATGCTCTTCTTTAATCAAGAAAAATCCCCTAACGGAGAGATTACTTTTTTCGGAAGGGATAATTCAGCAGAGTTCAATATTAATTTACGACAATTGCCGGCTAATATACGCAAGTTGGTGTTTACCGCAAGCATTGACGGCGACGGCGTTATGGGGAATATAAATCGTTTTTCCTTGACTATGACGCAGGACGGTAAGGAAACCGCCGAATTTATACTTAACGGCGCGGATTTTAAGAACGAAAAAGCCATTATCGCCTTAGAAATATACAGGAAAGGCGATGATTGGCGGTTTAATGCGGTTGGCAGAGGATTTGACGGCGGCTTGGACGTTCTTTTGGAATCCTTTGGAGGCGAACAAATAAAAGAAGAAATTCCCGAAGCGCCACCAAAAGTTTCACTTGAAAAGAAGCTTGCCGAAGGCGCGCCAAAATTGGTTTCTCTGGCAAAACCACTTAAAGTATCGTTAGAAAAGCATAAATTAACGGATATAATAGCAAGAGTCGCGTTAGTGCTTGATATAAGCGGTTCTATGTCCGGCAGGTATAGGGATGGCACGGTTCAGGAAATTGTAAACAGAACTTTACCTTTAGCAGTGCAGTTTGACGATGACGGGGAACTTGATTTTTGGTATTACGGTTCAAAGCATAAACGCATGCCGTCGCTTAACATGGGCAATTATTTATCTGCAGTTCCGACTAACTGGCAGAATTTTATGACGAAACTGGGCTGTGGCAACAACGAGCCGCCGGTGATAAGAGATGTTATGGATGAGTACGAAGACAGCGACATTCCCGCATATATAATGTTTATAACCGACGGCGGGGTCAGCCAATCAAATAAGATTAAAGCGTTGATAACGGAGGCGTCAAGCATGCCTATATTCTGGCAA
>JAFXOC010000038.1 GCA_017529085.1 Selenomonadaceae bacterium
ATCCTATACGGTTCGTATATTTCACTTATATCAATGGGATTTTTCAAAACTTTCTTTGAGTCTAAAAAAGTAAATCTATTCACAAAACCGTCATAATCCCAATCTTTCGCGAGAAGTTTGGTCATGCCGCCAAATTCACTGTCGGCGCAGTTGCCGTATATTATGTATTTTACCCCGTCCGCTTTGGCGCGTTTCGCCATCATATAAGCCTGCGGTTCGTTCGGCACTATCGGGCATCCGTCGTGCAGCGCCAACTCTTTCATTGACTGAAGATAATCTTCCCACGTCACGTCAACCACTATATGTTCCAAACCGTAAATTTTGCAATACTCCGCGGCTCTCTTTGTTTCGTCCACCGTCCCCGCGCCTACGCAACGAGCCGTATACGCTCTCGTTCCCTTAGGCATATAAGAGGCGAGAATCGCCGAGTCCATGCCGCCGCTGAGAAATACCGCGGATTTTTCTCGGGGGGGGGTAAAAATCGCTTGATTATACTATCTATGTCTCTCGCCGTAAAACAAGGCACTTTCTTTTCCTTGGGTATGGCGGGATGTTCCCTGTGAGCAAGCCCTTCTTTGAACACCTTGTCTTTTCTGTAAACATATCTTACGGTCAGGTAAGAACTCATGCAGTATTCCTTATCGACCTTCATCGTCATCCCCCAGTTATCGTCTCCCAATCTATCCCTCAAAAGCGTGGAGGATGTGCCGTTGGTGTGGGGAAGATATACGACCTTAACCCCAAGCTCCGCCATTTCCTTTTCGGTCTGCTTCCAACGAGGATTGTTCCTCCAATCGTCGCCTATGAAAAGTCTATCGTAATGCAGCTTTTTCCAACTTTGTTTCTTATCCAAACTGTCGATTACAACAACTTCGTTCACATATTTTATCTGTCTTATAATTTCCACGCGTTCGGCAAGAGGGACAACGGTCTTTTTGTCTTTGTAACTTTGCACCAACTCGTCGGAATTAACCCCCACAATAAGGTAATCGCAACGAGCCGCCGCATTTTTCAAGAGGTTCAAATGACCGATATGGAACATATCAAAGACGCCGGCGGTAAAACCTATGATTTTATCCTGCATTATTATTCCTCCCGCAACTTTTCCTCGATAATATCCGCGATTCCCGCCGAAGCTTTGCCGTCCTCCCACAGCTCCGTTGCCTTCCGAATTTCCTTCAAAGCCGCTTCGTATGCCTTTTCGTCAAAGGATTCGATAACTTTTGCGAAATCCTCCATGTTTTCCGCGTAAGGAAATGGCAAATCATTCAAATCCCACAACAACCGCCCTCTCTCCTCTATGTATTCTTTTATATCGTAAACATAGAGAAAAACGGGCAAGCCGATATAAGCCGCGTCGAAAGCGACGGCGGAATAATCCGTCACCAAAGCGTCCGCCGCGCCGAGGGTTTCGCACATATCGTCTTCGCGACTTGCGTCTATTACCGACTTTTTGTCCGCGTCTTTAATATTTGCGCCGATATTTCTCGCCGTAAGCTGCGGATGAAGCCTTAATACGATAACCCAACTCCCGCCGAATCTTTTTTCAAGCGCAAAACGCAGTCGGTCGAAATCCGGCATACGATTGTTTAACGCAACGTTCCTGTCGGTGCCTTGACTGCCGCTTCTGAAAGTCGGCGCGTACATCGCTATTTTCGTATCTTTATCCAATCCGAATTTTTCCCTAAAATTTTTCCTCGCCGCTTCTCTGTCGTTTATTAAGAAATCGACTCTGGCGGAGCCGACGCGAAGCATATTTCCTCTGTATAAAAGTCCCAAAGCCGCATGATCTTCCACCCATTTTGAATTGGTAACGAATAAATCTATCAACCGGGAATCGTGTTCGCTGACAATCCTCGCTATTTTTGAAAAGGACGCGCCCCTTTGAAGACCTATCGGTTTAATGGCGATGCTTGCGTGCCAAGTCTGCAAATAAAATTGCCCCGCGCGTTTTCTAACCTCAAGCTGCTTTCTGCTGTTGTCCACCCAAACTTTTGCCGTTGAAAGTTCGTAAGCTCGGTTTTTCAGCGTGTTTTTCACTTTTCTTATGCCTTGCGGAAACTCTTTTGTCATATCGTCCACAAGCCAGACCAAATCCAAATCCTGCCTGCGTCTTAAAAGTTCCGACGCTATGTATTTGGGATTGCAGGAAAACCCGGTTGTGCCTTCAATGGTGGTAAAGACGATTTTCTTCGGGTTTATGGGGTATTTACGGTTAAAATAAAATTCCCGAGCCTGTTTTTTCGCCAACCGCAAACGGCGGCGGATATAGCGGTCTTCTTTTGCAAGATGCATTTTATCCCCTCAAAACTTCCCATCAACCGCAACTCTACCGTTATCCGGGCAATTGGTAAATATCGCGTCGATTCCCGCCTTTGCCCAACGTTTGATTTCTGTTTTCGCGTCCACCGTCCAAAGGTTGACTTTTAAACCCAAGGCGTGACATTCGCTTATGACGCTTTCTTGCATTTGACTCGCCGGCGGATGATACGCGTCCGCGCCGAGGTTTTTAACGTAATTTGCGGCGTTGCTTATAAGACAGCCCGAAAGTACGCCGAAACGGGAACGATAACCCTTCTCCACGCAATAATCCATAATTTTTTTCACGGAATAATGACTGAAAGAGGAATATATAACCCGCTCGTCCATTCCAAACGAATGTACCAAATCGGCGGTTTTTTGCTCTAAATTTTCGTAATAAAGTACGCCGCTTTTAAGTTCCAAATTTAGCTCTAAATCCGTGTCTTTTACCAGTCGAAGCAAATCTTTAAGCTCGGGAATCTCAACTTTGCCGTATTCGGGATGCGTCTTACCAAAGGAAAAACTTTTGAGTTCCTTTAAAGTGTAGTCCTTAATCCAGCCGCTGTCGTCGCTTACTCTGTCTATTGTTTCGTCGTGAGCAAGAACAAGAACGCCGTCCTTGGTAAGTTGAACGTCGGTTTCTATACCGTCCGCGCCCATTTGAACGGCTTTTTCAAAAGCGGGCATGGTGTTTTCTGGGGCATACCTAGTATCCCAACCGGAAGCGCCGCGGTGAGCCCAAATTTTAGTTTTATGCATTTTCTTTTTCCTCTCGAAACTTCTCCATAATTTCCGCCATTCTGACTTTCGTCCGTTAAAGTTGACTAACAATCCCCTCTGTGTTACACTGGTTGCAATCGGAGATGTTACTATGGTTTCTATAAAAGGGGGAGCAAAACAATGCCAACAATATCTATGTTTTACGGTATAATAATGTACATGAATAAAGAAAAAGAAGAACCGCACCACTTACCTCATGTTCATGCGCGATACCAAGAACATAACGCTTCCTTTGATTTTGAAGGTAATCTATTAGCCGGAAGTCTACCACAACGCCAACGCAAATACGTCGAAGCGTGGATTTTATTACATCAAGACGAACTTATCGCAAACTGGGATCTCATAAACGCCGGCGAAAAGGTCTTCCGCATTGATCCGTTACGCTGAAAGGAGCGACAGATAATGGCACACCCCACTATGATTTCACAAAAATTACAAAGCGTAAAACCGCTCTCCGACCATCGCCTTCTGTTGTCTTTCGCAAACGGCGAAACAAAGATTTTTGATGTCACGCCGTATATCATCGGATCTTGGATGGGCGAACTTGCCAACGAAGAATATTTTCGTTCTGTACAGATTCATCCGTTGCTACCCGATACGGTTATGTGGCCGAATGAACAAGATATTGCCCCACATGAGCTGTACCAACTGAGTATTGCAACAATTGAATAACGCTCAATCGCCGCCGCAAGGCGGCGATTTTTTCTCGTGATAGGCACCTAAAATTTTAAACTTAAATTAGTATCAGGCGATGTAGTGTCATGTACGATTTTCTTTTTCCTCTTGAAACTTTTCCATAATTTCCGCCATAGCAATAGACTCGCTTCTGGTAAGTTTGAAGTCGTTTTTCTCTGCTCCAAGCTGCGCCAGAAAATCACTAATCTCATAGCGCAAACCAAAAGAGAGATAGGGTTCAGTATACTTTTCTACCTTGTTTGGATCTTCATAATGCACTTCAAAATAAGATGTTTTCCACCAAGGCGCTTCAACGACGATATACCCAAGAGTGCCGGAGATCAAGAGTCTGCCCTCAGATTTGACCCCAAGACCGCAAGTGGCCGTGGCAAGTCCGTTTGGGTAGCGAAAAGATGCTTTTGTAAAAATATCCAGTCCATTCTCACCGCGGATAGATTCAAAACGAACGCTGTCATAGTTCACGCCCAGCAGTTTCAGGATAGGGAGCAACACATAGCTTCCAAGTTCCAAAAAGCTTCCGCCGTACTCGGTATCGGTAAGTTCACGGGTGGCAGGATTTTCAAGCTTTGTAAAACACGCCTCCACGTTGCGGAGCGCGCCGATTTTACCGCTGCAAGCAACACCCAGCAGTTTATGAAAGCCCGGACAATACGCGGTTTTTACGCCCTCCATCAGAACAAGATTGCGTTCCTTGGCATATTTAAACAAATCCGCCGCTTGAGTCTTTTCCAACACCAAGGGTTTTTCGCAAATGACGTGTTTGCCATGCTCCAAGGCTGCCTTAGCGTATTCGTAATGAGTTTCATGAGGGGAGGCAATATACGCCACGTCGATGCTGTCAAAGAAATCGTCCGTATTTCGATAAGCGTTTAAGTCCCAGTGTTCCGCAAAACGCAATGCGCTGACGGGATGCGG
>JAFXOC010000329.1 GCA_017529085.1 Selenomonadaceae bacterium
CTTTTTTGTAAAAAAGAAAAGAGAAAAAGAAAGAAGCAAAGAAAAAGAGAAAAGAAAAAACTTTGGCAACCGGTTTTAGATTTACGCAGACATTTTTATTTTAAAACCATTTGATTTATAGCCGTTAAAATTGTTTCGGGTGAGATTTTTTTCATGCACTCGTTGGTTTTGTACTTGCAAGAGCGTTTGTTGCAGCCGCTGCATGAATGAGGCGTGACGATGAACGTGTTTTCGCCGAAAAGAGGCGCGTACATGGCGGGTTCGGTGGGACCCCATAGGCTTATGGTTTTAAGCCCCACTAAGCTCGCTATGTGCAATGGACCGCTGTCTGGCGTTAGTAAGAGCGTTGCCTTTGTGAAAACTGCGGCAAGTTCCGTTATAGTGGTTTTACCCGCAATGGAAACGCCGCGGTTTAATTTTTTTACTACGCTTTCGATAAAGGGGGCGTCTTTTTTGTTGCCGCAAAAAACTAATTGCGCTTCTTGCGGGATTTTTTCCAATACTTCCAAGAAAAGTTCCGTCGGGTAGTGTTTGTTGTCCCATGTGGTTTTTAGGTTTACCGTAATAATTTTTTTATCTGTTGAAATTCCTGCGGATTGGAGCAAGTCTTCAGCGAATTGTAATTTTTCCTTTGGTATGGCAACGGAAGGTTTTTCCGCCTCGGAATTGATGTTTATCGCCGATAATATATTAAAATATCTAAGCCCCTTATGGGGGCTTTTTATATTTTCGACAGTTTTCGTCATAAAGAAGGAATTGCCTTCGCTTAATTCGTCTATGCCTATTTTTAGAGCGGATTTTGCCATTTTTGACAATATTCCCGTCAAAAATAGGGAATGTATATCCAAGACAACGTCGAATTCATAATCAGACAACAATTTTTTCGCTTCGTTAAGAAGTTTGACGGTCTGTATGAAATGCCCGGAGGATACGGCTTTGTCAAAGGGGCGTCTATCCCACAACAAAATATTGTCAACGCTTTTTGAGAGTTTTAAAATTTCGCTCGCCGGAGGGCTGACAAGCCAAGATACTCTTGAATTCGGAATATGTTTTTTTATGGCGTCAGCTACGGGCAAAGCCGTAATCACGTCCCCAATGGAACTTAACCTCACAATTAAAAATTCTTTGCCCACGCCTTTAACTCCCATCATTGGTATTTTTACACCTCCACAGCCTTTGGCGGTGGAGGTGTATCGTCAATAAGAACATTATAATACAAACAAGCAAAAAAATAAATGAGAAAAATCATTGCTAACCGATAAAATAATTGGTATAATTTTAGCAATGAATGTTAAAGGAGGAATCCCCCAATGGATAACATTAAAGTTACCCACAAACTGTTCGCTTTGGTAGCCGTCGCTATTTTGGCGATGATAGCCATAGGTGTCAAAGGTTGGATGTCGCTTAATCAGGCGGATGCGGACGTAAACCATCTTAGAGAAAGAAACATCGAATCCGTTGAATATTTGGGCAATCTGCGCGAGGATTTGCAGGGCGCAAGAGGTTTTTATTATTCTGTTTTGGCGGATTCTGCGCGAGCTGCGGAACTTGCAAAAAAGACCGACGAGCAGGTAAACCAATTTGACAAAAATTTTGAAGAATTTGCAAAAATTATAAAAGACAGCCCGGCGGCCGTGGAAAAGGCAAATAAAGTAAAGAGCGTATGGGAAGATTATAAGAAGAATACGCACATCGCCATGGACTTAGCGCTTGCAGGCGATACGGCGGGTTCTCTTAAACACTATAACGATACGGCACTAAAAGAACGTCAGACATTGGGTAAACTCTTGGACGAGCTTATGCAGATGGCGAAAAAAGGCGCGGACGACGCTGTTGTTTTAAGTGAAGACAGAGTCAGAAGCGCGGCTATGATAATGGTCGCCATGATGATTGCGGCAGGTGTTGTTTCTATCGGTATCGGTACTGTGTTAGGCAAAGGAATCAGCGCATCCCTTAATGGCATGATAGAACTCTCCAATAAGTTAAAAGACGGAGATTTCAGGATAACAGGCGAAAGAAGCGAGAGGGGCGACGAGTTTGGCGATGCGGAACGCGCCCTTTACGATATGCGCTCTTCCATGAATAAGTTTATGAGGAGCATTGCGGAATCTAGCGAAAAACTTTCAGCTTCCGCAGAAGAAATGACGGCAAATTCCCTTGAAACGGCAAAAGCCGCAACGTCCGTGGCGCAAGCCGTGGCGGATTCGGTCGAAGTCGTGGAGCGTCAACAAGCTTCAGTCGCTAACGGAAACGAGCTTGTTTCTATGATAACAAGCGCCGTCGACGACATGAGAAACGTAGCGGACGAAGTCGCAAGCAATTCCGCAAAGGCGGCGGATATGGCGACAACGGGCGATAAGGAAGTAAGTTCATCCGTAAACCAGATTAAAAACGTGGCTGAAACAGTCAATATGACGGCTCAGCTTGTAAACAAGTTGGGAGAACGCTCTCAAGAAATAGGCGCTATCGTGGACGCAATTTCGGGCATTGCAGACCAGACCAACCTTCTTGCGCTAAACGCGGCGATAGAAGCGGCGAGAGCGGGAGAACACGGCAGAGGTTTTGCGGTCGTGGCGGAAGAGGTGCGAAAACTTGCGGAGCAATCTGGGCAGGCGGCGCAACAAATTTCAACGCTTATCGGCGCAATTCAGAACGATACCTCAAGCGCGGTCGCTTCCATGAACGACGGCAGGGAAGCCGTTATTCAAGGCACGCAATCCGTTGAAGGCTTGCGCGATGTGTTTGGGCAAATAACAACGCTAATATCGGAAGTTTCCGCGAACGTAAATCGTATGTCTGCGGCTGTTGCGGGCGTATCGGAAAGAACCGACGGCATAGCAGGCGAAATGAGCGCCATAGGGGACGGCGCAAATACGGTTACGGATCAAATGCAATCCGTTTCCGCCGCAACGGAAGAACAATCCGCATCTTCGGAAGAAATTGCTTCCGCGAGCGACGCATTGGCGAAGATGGCGCAGGATATGCAGAACGATTTGCGTAAGTTTAGATATTAGGACACCACCTATTCCGGAATGGAGAAATTTAAGAAACGAATTTCAATATAACGCAAAATAGCCTTCAGTATGGAGGATGGACAGTCGCAAAGCGACATGAATAAATTCTCAAAACGAACTAAAAAAGCTGTGAAAAAATAATTTTGATTTTTTTCACAGCTTTTTTTATCGTGAGGGTCTGTGATTGGATGACGAAAAAAAGCAAAAGGTAAAAATTTTTAACATCGTATGTGCTACACTGTTATCAGACAAGAAAAAGGTGATGAACATGAGAGAGGCAACTCAAAGAAGCGAGAAGATGAGTGGCGATCGAAAAAATCGACATCTGCTTTCCGAATGTCCCCACTGCCATAGCATACTCGATGATACTAAAGTAGAATATGTCGGCAATATTCCCGTTTCCTTTTATATGCACGCGGGAAATTTCGGGTTGTTTGAGGACGAACTTTGTCAAAGCGTGGTTGATGCCGTAAATTCCGGCAATATTACCAACAAATGTCTATATTGCCATGAGATATTGGCAACTTCCAAAATTGATATGAAAAAAAGGTGGTGGAACTATCATTGGAAATATAACTCCAAACATGATATACAGGTTAAATTCACATATAATCGCATTGACACACAATACGATTATTCAGCAATAGAACTGCCCATATTGAAAATAAACGAAAATGCAAAAATAGTATGGTACGATGATAACATACACACATCGGAAAAAAGTAATTACAGCGGTGTCAATTGGCATTGTCTTTATAGCGATGAAGATAATGTTGCGGACTTTACTGCTCTACGAAATGGATGCGGACATAGTTTTACCGATTTGGCAATCGACAATGTTTGTTATCAAAACTGTAGCGGGCGACAGAAAGAGTACATCCAAACAATTCTGCGTTTACCTGATTGGGAAATTCGTGAAGTGCAATATCCGTCAAATCCTAATTTTCGTATTGAAGACATAGATTGTAAAGAAATGGCAATTTCTTTAAAGCGATTTTATGTCGACCAAGCGGTTATATTGGAATTGGCTCGTATAGTAGCTATGGACAGTTGTACGGAGAGAGATCTTAATTTACTGAGGGATAAAATCAATGGAAAAATTATAAGACGAATGCTGACGACTTGCCCATATTGCCATAAAGATATGACGGGCGAACGGGTAAAATTCAACGTCAATATACCGGTGAAATTTCACACAATCAATGGGATTATTCGTATCGATAAGCAGGAAATATGCCAAAATGTAGTGGAGACCGTACAAAACGGAAATGTGACGGGTGAGTGTCTGCGTTGTCATCACTTGCTGACTGAAAATGATATTAATCCCGTTAAGGATGGCTGGCAGTTTAGTTGGCGTTATGATCCTCACAATTAAAACAGACATATACAATTCAAAGAGAAGGAGCGGATAAACCATGAACAATCGCAAGCGGCAAAAACTCAAAAATACGCGTGGCGTAAAATTAAACAAATTGCAAATCTGGAATCTGCGTCAAACTTTTGCCACATATATTGCCGGAGGGTTAAGGCAGTTTATGAACCGTAACATTTATGGATATCCGTCGGATTTAGAAAGAAATGAAAAGGAAGACCCGGATGGCTCAATCGCTATGCAGGAGTGGAGAGCCATCCTCAAGGAAATGCTGTGGTCGTTTGAACAGATTGCAAATGATATGAAGGATACTCCTACAATGAAATGGTATGGGGAGCGATACAAAATACTACGAAATCAAGGCATATCAGATATTGATATTCTTCTATCATCAAAATTGCCGGATATACCGAGGGATATTTACCAAGCAGATATAAAACACGGCGAACGTCTGCCACACGGCATTGATTTATTCGCCAAATATTTTCTTGATCTTTGGGATTAGCATAAAGGAGAGATTAAACATGGAAAAAGAAAAATTTATCCAAATAGGCAATGACAGATTATGCTTATCAAACATCAAAGCGTACGGCATCAAGACTTGGAATCGCTATTTCGTTCGTAACGAAACAAACTCGGAAGTTGACCGTTTTACATACAATTCGGCTTTTAATATGTATAGCGAGGTCGAAAATCTGTACGCGAACAACGATCCGATGGTCGATATCAACGGTTATCCGATTTATATGAATGGAGAGGTAATGCGGGAAGGACAACTTCCTCCTAACGCATTCGATATAGAAGTCAGCCGAGTACTTTATGTTTATGCGTTGCCGGAACGGCGAGCATTTTTATATGTCGCAGGGCGCGTGGATTTTGACATTGATGAAATAGTTGCAAAACTAGACCGCCTATTCCTAGAAGAAAAATTCTAAATGAGTTATAAATTAGCAGGAATTGACATTGACTCTGTCGAATAAACGATAGCCGAGGATGTGAGAGTATGTATCCTTACGGAGTTCAGGACAAAAAGTCGTTAAATATGCTGATTTTAGAGATTTTGGAGCAATACTCCGACAGCGAACACCGTTTGACGCAAATGGAGATTGTAAAACTCTTAAATAAGAATTATGGCATCGAGTGCAAGCGCCAAACAGTCAAAAATAATATTACCCTTCTGAAAGACATGGGGTATGAGATTTCAGTGCAAGGCGGCATTTACCTTATGTCTAGCCGATTCGAGGAAGCAGAACTTCGTATGCTGATTGACAGTGTTCTCTTTTCCCGTACTCTTTCCGGTTCACAGGCCAAGCGGCTCATCGAGAAACTGGAAGGGTTGGGCAACAAATACTTTCATGCCAAAGTAAAACACGTTTCTAATTTACCCGAGCTTATACATTCGGACAATAAACAAGTTTTATTGAATTTGGACGTCTTAAACGATGCCATAGAGCAAGGTAGAAAAGTCAGTTTTATCTATAACCGATACGGAACAGATTTTAAGCTCCATCCGCGGAGGGACGAACCATATATCGTTAATCCTTACCAGATGGTCGCTAATCAGGGACGATACTATCTTTTGGGAAATTATGACAAGTATGACAATATTTCCCATTACCGTTTGGATTGCATGACTTATGTACAAATGCTTGATGAGAAAGCGAAGCCAAAAAATCAAGTGGAAGAGTTCGCTCAGGGCTACAGCTTGCCCAAGCACATGGCAGAGCATATCTATATGTATAGCGGTCAGAGCGTACAAGTAAAGATAAAGACTACCGATGAAATGATGGGACAGCTTATAGATTGGTTTGGAAGGGATTTTCGTATTTTACGGGAAGATGACGATGGACTGATTGTGTCGGTCACTTGCAACGAAATTGCGATGAAGTATTGGGCATTGCAATATGGGGAGTATGCTGAGATTTTGGAGCCGAAGAGTTTGCGTGATTCGATAAAGAAGGCTGTGAAGTATATGCGTAAGGTTTATAGGTAGGTGAGTATTGTGTCGGATATGGATAAAAATTCTATATTGTCTTTTTTGGATGGCGTAAAGCCGATTGTTGACAAGATACAAAGTGAAGAATGCGCCAAGAAAATACTGGGTGAAAACTTCAACCTATTTTCCATCTTAGGGATCCAAGAGCGGGAAGTTTATATTTGCCGAATGATTGGTGAATTATTGTCTCCTCAAGGAGCACATGGATTAGGCTCAGTTTTTATCAAGCATTTTTTTAAACAAAAAAAGTTTGCAGCGCTCAACATCACGGATGCCGAATTAGAGAATGCCATAGTAGTATGCGAGGATTCTACTATGGAAGGAAGGCGCATTGATTTTACCATCCAGACCGCATCGTGGATTATTCCCATTGAGGTAAAAATTGGCGCTCCAGACCAGCCGAATCAATGTGCGGATTACTTCTTTGAAATTGAAAACCGAGCGAAAATTTACGGTAGAAAGCCATCTAATTTATATTATCTTACACTGGATGGCAGGCGTCCTTCATCTATCAGTATGACTGGTAAAGACAAGTCTAAGTTAGATGATCGCGATGTGGAAACGTTAACTTGGAAAGAAAATATACTTACATGGTTGGAAGAATGTCGTAAGTTAGACACAGTTCAACAGCGCAATATGGTGTTTACAAACATACGTCAGCTTATTGACAATATAAAGGGGTGGGAGAAAAGTATGGACGACGAACTATTGACCTATATCGAATCAGATCCGGAAAAACTAAACAGCGCGATTCAGATATGGCGCAACATGGAAATAAAAAAGAAAAGTATTTGGGAAAAATTTACCAAGCCTTTTATTCAATACGGCGAAAAAAATGAAATTACTCACCACATGGATGGATTTTTCCTCGAATTGCGTTACGCAAAAAAAAGTATACCTATTGGAGACCAACAATTGGATATCAGCTTATGCCTTGGAGGAGATAAAATTCAATTCAAACTTTACCAAGAAGGACATGAAAAGAAGTTTGATGAAATTGTACTAAATGATGAAATTGTACTAAATTTGGAGATTTTAGAGAAAAGCGATATATTCCATGGAAATGTTGAAAGATTAAATCCATCTGCAGATCACGTGTTCTTCCATGAACTTCTATATCCCACTCTATATGAAAAAGAGAATGAACGCATCAGCTTCTCTGATCTCGTCGGTTGTCCATCAACAATGAAACTCGTGTCAGACAATAACATGAGAAATTATCTTAATGTTCAAATTAGACCATTGATTGCCAAACTAACAGGTTGGAGTTCTGAGGAAATTATATCATGCGCCAAAAAGACACAGGACTGCTGACCACAGATTACATCGAGAATATGCTCTTTCACCGAGACATCGTAGCCTATGCATATCGTACCACCACTATGCAACTGATGATACGCGGGTTTGGATTTACCAATGCCAAGCGAATGGTTCGAATAAGCGGACTGCTTGACATCATTAGAGATATAGATGTACTTTGGTATCATAACACAGACATAAAGGATTGCGCGGATTGGGTGGAAAAGGCAATACATGATATGAATAGGATTAAGGTTGACTGGACGGGAATTATTTTCGAAGGAGGATAAACAATGTTCAATCGCCGTTATACCTTTGAAAGCCTTGTTAAAGGCACATCCAATCAAGAAGCGTGTGATGCCGCGCAAAGAATTTTTGACATATCCAATCCCGTACACACTCCCATTATACTGATTGGCGATTATGCAACAGGCAAAACTCATTTGATGCACGCCATTGGCAATAAAATAGAAGAAACCCGTATTGTGCAACACCCGTTCTATTGTTCTTGGAATAAACTGAGATTGGAAATCAACGATGCTATAGAAAATCATACAATAGAAAAATTATGTCAACAATATAGTGCGTACGATATATTATTGATAGACGGTATTCAAGACACAGATAAAAATCAAATAGAGCAAGATGTATTTTTTTGCATACTTGATGATGCGCATCGAAATAACAGACAGATTGTCTTGTCGGTTGATGCCGTAGATGATAATGTGATAAGTAACAAACTCTTACAAAAGGCAACCATTATAGAACTGAAATCGCCGAATGAAATCATGCGAATAGAAATATTACGGCGATATATGCGCGAGGAAAATATACCCGTAGACGATGAACTAATAGCGTATATCCACGCAACCTGTTCCGATATGAATATTAAAGATTTAATTGGGGTTCTTACAAAGACGGTTGCCCTTGCCTCCCTTATGGGAGCAAATATCTCAGTTGCCGTTGCCGAGTCTTGTATTACTGAATTTGTCACAAAATCAAATGAGATCGTCAAAACCAAGGGAGGAATGTAAGGCAAGATGAGAAAACTTCGGAAAAGACAGCTTCAAAAAAACGTGTACGGTCATAAACTTACAGATGCACAACTTGAAAACACAGAAGAAACAATGGCTTTCTACATTGCCAATGTTTTAAAGCATGAATTGATTGTTGAAAGACACGAAATTCAAAAACAAAAAAAAGCCAAGTCTCTTCCTCGTTTAGTAAATCAGGAAAGTATTGAACGCTCGATTGAAAATTTAGAGGAGTATGCCGCAGATTTGAAAAAAATGTTGTGGTCTTTTGAGGAGATAGCCGCAGGTAAACCTCATAATCCCCGTTATTATCTAATCAGGAAACTGCTCGAAGCGATTGAAAAGAAAGACATGAATGGTAGGGACGAATGGAAAAAAAAGTTGAATGATATGGACGAATCATTAGAAAAATCATATAACAAAAAGTTGGAAGATGGTATACGGTTGTTTGCAGAGAACTTTTTTAGTATTGAAAGGATTTTCTGTGGAAAAGTACAATCATAAATGTACTAAAAATTAACGAATTAAATTGTCAACAAACTAAATATTTTTCAAGTAGAAGCAATATTGTGAAAAAATGGGGTGATGGAAGGATTTGTTCTATAAAAGGATACAAAGAATAAATAATTTACGTTGCGGAAAATTTAAGACATAGGAGAAAATGTTGTGGACAAATATTTGGAGGATGTGTGACTATGACGGACGTTAACGAACTTATTAAAATGAAAATAGTGTGTATAGGCGGCAGGGAAACCAGCGCAATAAAAGGAATCGCGCTAAAAGGATTAGAGGCTCTTGACATAATCGATATTGACTCAAGCGTACAAAGTAATCGCGAGTCCATTATTGATTCATTGAGCGACACTGATTTGATTTTTATCGTTACTGCAATGGATAGTGCAACAGATACTTCTGTAGCGGGACTGGTGGCAGAATGTTCTCGTGATATTGGCGCATTAACCATCGGCGTAGTAGTGGAATCACACGCATTTAATTTACTCGAATGGAAAAATCATTCCGGTATCGAAAAATTAACACGATTAGTTGATACAACAATGGTGATTACCAAAGAACAATTATGTTCGCTTGTAAAAAGCATATACGGTCTTATTACCAAGCCGGAATTAATAAATATTGATTTTTCCAACATAAGATCCGTTTTACGAGATTCAGGTTATGCGCTGATGGGAAGTGCCACAGTCTGCGGCGAAAATCTCATAGCAATTGCTCTCCAAACAGTTTTGGATTCTCAACCTCTACAAGCATCCTTCCACAAAGCACGGCGTGTCCTGATTAGCATCACGAGTGCTGAGAAAAATCTTGAGATTACGGAAGTACTTTCTGCCACAAGTAATGTCCAAGAGATGTTACATCAAGATGCTAACATGATTTTCGGCACTTCCTTTGATGAAACTATGTCGGAAAGCGTACGCGTTACAGTTATTGCTACTGATTTCGATTATAAAAAATAACTTATTGAAAAAGGGTGCATACCCGCCAAACTTTAACTTTATACCTTCCAAACTTTAGCAAATTTAAAATGCGCCCTTTTACACACTTATCCAATTTTTTGATTTTCAAAATGCTACTTCATTGCCGTAGAAATTGTCGAACATTAAATACAAAAACACCGTCAAAGTGCTTGTTAAAAGAAATTTGACGGTGTTTTATTGTTTAAAGTTTTAATCTAAGGCTCTTCCCTTAGATTGTCTTTTTATTACAAAAAATTGAGAAATACGGCGCGCAAAGTGACCGCCGTCAATCAAAATTTCCTATGATAATTTTATATGATTTTTATTCAAAAATATTTTTACACCGTAACGAATGAGGAAAACGTATCTTTCCACCGTTTGCGCAATATCCCTTCAGAGACTGTTTGAAGTTGCGACCGATTTTCCGAGTTCGTAAGCCTCGTTAAGTTCCTTATGTCCGTTAATGTCTCCGATTTTCATAACGCCGCCGGCTAATACCGAACCGAGATCTTTCCAGCCTAAGTGCTTCATGAGGTTTTTGTAATACGAAAGAGCGTCATCAAATCCGTATCCCTCCGCCGCCATTAAGAGGACGGACTCTTTTATGGGGTTTTGGTAGTTTTTATCACATTCCGCCACCGCAAAAAGACGATCAAAAGCCGTGCGAAGTTGTCCGCTAAAATTCCAATAATAAAGCGGGCTTGCCAATACAACAACATCGGCATCTTTATAAACAGGGTAGATTTTTTCCATATCGTCTTTTTGTACGCATGGACTTTTCGGATTTTTACCGCCGCCGAAACAGCCTTTGCATCCGTTTATATTCATTTTGTCCAAATGAAAAACCGTTACCGCAGAGCCCGCTTCTTCTGCGCCCTTGGCAAATTCTTCAACCAACATGGAAGTATTGCCTTTTATACGAGGACTTCCGTTAAGCACAACAATTTTCTTGCCCATTTTAACTCTCCTAACTAAAACTTTTGACAAATGTCAACACACACAATATAATTATAGCAAGAATTCTACTATTAACAAGTACTTACTTTTAGGTTAGTACCTTCCCAAAAGGAGATTGTAATTATGGACAGGTGCATAGGCGACGAATCATTTGAAAACACCGGCATACACTATACGCTGTCAATTTTAAGCGGGCGTTATAAAATGCGTATTTTATATACGTTGATGGAATTTAACGTGGTAAGATTTAACGAAATGCGCCGTTATCTTGGCAACATATCGTTTAAAACCCTCAGCAATACGTTAAAAGAATTGGAAGCCGATAAATTGGTTCATCGCGAAGAATATCCGCAAATTCCGCCAAAAGTCGAATATTCCCTTACGGAGCGAGGAAAATCTTTAATGCCGCTCTTGGACGGTCTTTGCGAGTGGGGGGATAAAAATCGTGAATAATGCGTCGTTAAAGAAGTGGTTAGACGTAGTTTTGCTTATTATGTTTTTCTTTCTGACGGGCGGTATGTTTTTCCCAACGCCTTTGCATGAAGTGTCCGGCTGTATTTTTATATTGCTTGTTATCGTCCACAACGTTTTTAATAAAGGCTTTTACCGAGGTATTTTTAAAGGCGATTATTTATTTCGGAAAAAACTAAACGCTGTTTGTATTCTGTTGTTTGCCGTCAGCATTACGGCTCTCATGGTTTCCGGCATAGCCATTTCTCAAACCGTTTTTCCCGATGTGGATATATCGAATGATATAAATTGGCGTTCAATACATTTGTCGGCGGCAATATGTTCGCTTGTTGCGCTGTTTATCCATATTCTCTTTCACGCGAAACGATATGTAAAAGGCAAGGTTTTTTACGTTGCAAGCGTTATCGCTTTTGTCGGGGCGGTGGCGGGAATTTTCATAATGCCGTATTTAGACCGTTGGTATCATCAAGTATATGTAAACAGGGAAAAAATAGTGCAAGGGGAACAGGTAACGTTTCACGGAAAGACGATTGCCGTATATTTCAGCAGAGTAGGCAATACGAATTTTTCGCCTGATGTGGATGCCGTATCAGGCGCTTCGGTAATGAAAGACGGCGACGATATAATAGGAAATACTCAAATGCTTGCTTATATGGTTCAAAACGTCACAGGCTGCGATATTGCTTCAATTCATACGGAAAAACCGTATCCCAAAGATTACGGCGAAACGACAAAGATAGCGGGAACAGAGCGAAAAGAGGGAGTCTATCCTAAACTTATAAACGATTTGCCAAGTTTAGCGAAATACGATACCATAATTCTTATATATCCTTTATGGTGGCACACTTTGCCGATGGCTGTGGAAAGCGTTTTAAGGGAGAATAATCTTGAGGGAAAAACCATAGTGCCCATAGTAACCCACGGAGGCGGCGGAACGGGCGAAAGCATTGATGCTATAAAATCATCGACAAAAGCAAAAGTTTCAGACTGCCTTCCCGTTTATAGCAGCGATATTCCGGCTTCCAGACAAACAATTTCAGATTTTTTAAAGCGTGTTGATGAAATTCAAACAAGATTTTGATATGTTCGATAAAGGCTTCTTGTTCCGAAGCCTTTTTTATTTTCCCATTTCCCCTTTCGCCCATTGGTAAACGGAGTCTAACGCAGGCAACAGCGATTCGCCTAATTCGGTCAGAGAGTATTCGACAATCGGCGGGATTGTGGCGTACTGCTTGCGACTTACAAGGTTGTCTTTTTCCAGTTCCTTTAAGCATTTGGAAAGCATGGTTGAGGTAATTCCAACAACTTTTCGTTGCAATTCGTTGTAACGAATAATTTTATTTTCACCGATATACCAGAGAATGGGAAGTTTCCACTTTTGCCCGAAAAGCTCCATTGCGTATAAAATCGGACAATCCGTTTCATAGATGTTTTTGCCTACGGGCAATTTTTTTTTGCGCATAATCCCGCGTCCTTTCATAATAGTATAAAAAATGTACCAACACAGAAATTTCTACATACTTGTTTAAGTTTTGCGGAAATTATATAATACCTGCTAAGAAAAGTAAAGTCCAAGTTAAAAAAGGAGCGGCTTTTATGAAAAATATTTTTGAGCAGGTAAAATTACGCAATTTAACGGTAAAAAATCGTCTGATGCGTTCCGCTACTTGGGAAGGCGTTGCTATTTGCAAGATGTTGGCAAGGGAGGGCATCGATTCCATCGAGGTCAGCGGGAACGGCACTTCCGTTTCGGGCATTCGTCCCCATGTGAACGAGGGATATTTTGCGAAATTTGCCGCCAAACTTACAAAAGATGTAGATACTCCCGTAATCGTGGTGGTCGGGCTTCGCAGCAGGGACGTGATGGAAAATTTGCTTAACTCTACCGATATAGCGCTATTATCGTTATCCCGTCCGCTGTTAAGGGAGCCGAATTTTCCCGCCATGCTTGAAAAAGGCGAAACAAGCGAATCCAAATGCGTATCTTGCAACGCCTGTTATTCATCTCAAGAACATCGTTGCATTTTCAGGAAGTGAGGCAAGGTTCATGCAAGAGGTAAAAAAGCTGGACGTTCCCACAAAGCGCGGAACGGTTTTAAACGGCGTGTTGTTTTCGTCCAAAAACGCGGATACCGTACTTATCGCCATAACGGGTATTCACGGGAATTTTTATTCCAATCCCTTCTATTACAACATCGGCGATACCATGAACGCCGCCGGCATGGATTTTATCTACGCCCAAACCAACGACGCTTTCGGGCAAATCCAAACCTATAACGTAAAAACAGGGAATCGCGAGGTCATCGGCTCATGGAATGAGGATTTCAATTTCACCGAAGAAGACATTGAAGCATATTTGGATTACGCCGAAAATGCGGGGTATAAGCATATTATTTTGGCGGGACATTCACTTGGGGCAAACAAGGTGATTTACTATCTTTCCCGCAACAATGACGGCGGGGTTGAACATTTTGTTTTGCTAAGTCCCGCAAATATCGGCTATCTTACAAGCGACGTGACGGAGAACGAGAAAAAATTCATAAAACGTCAGGTAGAAAACGGCGATGGTGGAAAAATGCTGCCCTTCCCCCTTCTCGGGTGGATTGCCTGCATAGCAAACACCGCCTATCAATGGGTATTCGACAATATCCTTGACAATGTTCATGTGGAAAAGGACAGGGATTTTTCCGATGTGGAAAAGATTACCCACACAGGGGCTTTAGTTATCGGCACTTACGATAATTTTACCTATGGAGACCCTGCGGGATTTTTACGGAACATAAACGAACATATGCCGACGGCTAAGGAGAACAAGCTGATTTTCTTGGAGCGCACCGGGCATATCTATCAGCAAAAGGAACAGGAGCTTGCGGATAAATTATCGGAGCTTATTTGGGACTGGCGTATGGAAGCCGAGGCAAAAGCGTCAAATAAGGAGTGAAAAGTATGCCGTTTATTTTTTCAAAAGTAAATATACCGATTGAGAAGGAACAAGAACTTCAATTAAAATCCATGATGGGAGAAGCAATCGCCTTAGTTCCGGGCAAAAGCGAGGAATATCTTTTGGCGGGATTTGAAGGAAATTGCTCCATGTACCTTCGAGGAAAAGACGACGAGGCGATTGCTTACGTCGAAGTCGATATCTTCGGCAACGAGGAACATTTGGGTTACGATAGGCTGACGGCGGCGATAACAAAGATGTTCGGCGACGTGTTAAACATTTTGCCCGACCATGTTTATGTGAATTTTAGAGATATACCCGGTTGGGGAGTGGCGGGAATGTATATCGACAGATACCCGTCCGGGAGGAAAATTTAATGGATAAAATTTCAATTATGACCTTTACCGATCCAATGATGGGTTTATCTTACGAATGTGAGCCGATTTTTCGCAAATTAGAGACGCATTTCCCTGAAAAAATTGAATTTCGATATGTAATGAGCGGACTTGTGCGTAGCGTTTACGACTTGGTAGACCCTAATGATTTACCGAAAGTCAACGAAGTCGCAATACGAAATTACAACGTCCGCTTGGCGAAAATCTACGAAAGCGAAGAATCCATAATGGGAATGCCAATCAATATGACGAATTTTCACTTGTTTTCACCCGAGCACACTTCGTCAATTCCGTTAAACCTCGCCTATAAAGCGGCGCAGCTTGCGGATAAGGAAAAAGCAGATTTGTTTTTATACAATCTTCGTTACGCCACAATAGTGGACTGCCGCCCTACAACGTGTAGAGAAGAAATATTAAAAGTAGCCGACAAAACAGGGATTGACACAAAAGATTTTCTGTTGCATTTTGACGGTGAAACGGCAAAAAAAGCGTTGGAAAGCGATTTTGCCTTAGGGCAGGAATACGGACTGCGCTCTCTGCCGTCATATCTTTTTGAATACGGTGAAAAAAGAATGTTGGTTCAAGGTTTAATAGGATACGATACATTTGCGGAGATAATCGCCCAATTATCCTTGGAAAAGATAAAA
>JAFXOC010000330.1 GCA_017529085.1 Selenomonadaceae bacterium
AATTACTATAATGAAGCCATAATTTTTATGCGGAATTTCTTGAGCGCCGTGTTAAAATCAAATCCTAATTTAGATTTTGCAATACTGACAGGTGTGCTTAGGATTGCTAAAGAAAGCATTTTCAGCTCGCTTAATAATTTGGAAATAGCAAGCGTCGTTTCCGGCAGGTATCAAAATGTTATGGGTTTTGATGAAGATGAAATCAAGCAAATTACCGCAGACTTTAATTGCACGGAAAAACTTCCGGAAATTAAAAAATGGTATGACGGTTATAATTTTTCGGGAGTTAACATTTATAATCCGTGGTCGGTCATAAATTATGTTTTACAGGGGTGTAAACCGTCGATTTACTGGTTGAACACCTCCGGCAACAGTATTATAAAAGAACTCTTAAAAGGAACGGATAAAGAGCAACAAGAAGAACTTCGATTACTCCTGGAAGGCGGATCAATTAACGCAAGCATTGACGAAGGAGTTATCTATACAGATATATACAAAAATCGCGATGCTCTTTACACAATGCTTCTTACAACCGGTTATCTAACGCCTACAGCCGAACCAATGATGCGCGGATTTTTTCTTTCGGTTGACTTATGCATACCTAACCGCGAAATTTCTTCAGTTTATGCAAAAGAAGTTGTGGAGCGAATCAAAAACATAAAAGGCAGTCCTAACCTCTTACATTGGCTCAATGCTCTATTATCGGGCAACGCCGAGCGTTTTTCGGACGGACTGAACAAATATCTTTTAACCTTAACCAGTTATTACGACACAGCCAACAAAGAAACTTTCTATCACGGTTTTGTATTAGGTCTTATGGCGACTTTAATGCCTGAATACGAAATCCTCTCAAACAGAGAAAGCGGTTACGGCAGATTTGACATAGCAATTTTTCCAAAAGGCACAAACAAAAACGGCGTTATTATGGAGTTTAAAGTTGCCAAAAACGAATCCGAACTTTCCAAAACTGCCGAAAATGCGCTGGAGCAAATCGACAACATGGAGTATATCCAAGAATTCAACGATAAAGGTATTGATCATGTATGGAAGTACGGCATTTCATTTTGCGGAAAAAAATGTGAAATCCGAAGCGCAGTGTAATTATGGTGTAGCTTTTCTTTCCCCACCTACCGCGGGAGGTTTTTATATATTTTCACATTGACAACACCTGCCCTTATGATAAAATATCCGTAACAAAATATAAAAAAGGAGAAAAGCCTATGGGAGAAAAGGACATAATCGAAAAAACTCTTGAAAGTTATAACGATGTTTTTGCCGATATTGTAAATGTTCTTTTGTTCAACGGAAAACGACGCATAAATGAAAACGATTTGATTTCGGAAACCACCAACTCCATTTATAAAGCCGACAGTAAAGTCCATGTGCAGGATCGGGATGTTGCCAAGTACTGGAAGAACGGGCTTATAAGGCTTGCGCTTTTTGGCATTGAAAATCAAAGCGCCGTCGATTACGATATGCCACTTCGCGCAATGTGTTACGACAGCGCCGCATATAGGGCACAACTGGCAAACGATGAGAAAAGGACAAAAGCCGGTCTTTCGAAAGAACGCTACCCCGTCGTCACCTTAGTGTTGTACTTTGGCTATAAAAATCATTGGAGAAAGCCTTTAAATCTACTTGAATGTATAAACACACCAGATGAATTAAAACCTTATGTCAACGATTATCGTATCAATCTTTTTGAAATAGCGTGGCTGTCCGATGAAACGGTTGCAAAATTTCAAAGCGATTTTAAAATCGTAGCCGATTATTTCGTTCAAATGCGAAAAAACAGAGACTACAAACCTTCGCCGGACACCATTCGTCATGTGCAAGAAGTTTTGCAACTAATGAGCGTAATGACGGATGACAATCGTTTTGAAGAAGCTTGCAACGAAATTATGGAAAGGGGAAAAAATAATATGTGTGAATTTTTGGATACCATCGAAAATAGGGGCATTGAAAAAGGTATTGAAAAAGCGCGATTCAAAGCAGTCACTAACACCCTCAGCAGATATGCACGCCGCCAGCTTCCGATAAACTCGCAGGTTTTGGATGACATCGCCGAAGACAACGAAATCACCATCGAAAAAGTTCGTTCCATCGCTAAAGAAAACGGCATCGCGCTTTCATGCTGACCCTTACCTCCCGCGAAAGCGGGAGGTTTTTTTGCATTACCCACGCTCAATTCTATAATCCAACTCATCCCTGGGTGCGCCTTCATGAACCTTGCC
>JAFXOC010000331.1 GCA_017529085.1 Selenomonadaceae bacterium
TAATCGCGCCCTCCCTGTAATTCTCCAAAATATCGTGGTAAAGCCTAAAATTCCTGTCCAACCTGTCGATATTCTTTTGGTGAACCTCATACCAAGTCGCCGCTAATTTGCGCTCTTCTTCCATAGCGTAGCGCATCTCATCGGTAATAACAGGCTTTGAATTGGGTTTGATTAAGAATCCGCCTATCAAAACAAGGCAAAGGGTTATTAAAATTATGGGCAAAATCTTTTTTTTCATGTATTTTACCTATTTGTTAAAAAACATGGCGTAGTATCCGTTGACAAACACCACCAGCAGTATTATGGGCAGAATATATGTAAGGTAGAATTTTAAAGCTTTGGGGAATTTTATGCCGACTCCCGTATCAACTTCTTTTACAAAGTTATCAAATCCCCAACCATAACGGCTTACGCAAAAGAGAAGATATACCAAGCTTCCCAAAGGCAAAAGGTTGTTGCTCACTATAAAATCCTCCAGATCAAGGATGATAGTTTCGCCGCCCATAGGGTGAAAGCCGCTTAACACATTAAACCCCAACACGCAGGGTAAAGAGAGAAAAAACATCACGGGGATACCGATAATAATGACTTTTTTACGATTAGCGTTTAAAAGCTCCGAAACCGCCGCTATGATATTCTCAAAAACGGCGATGACCGTAGAGAGCGCGGCAAACGTCATAAAGAGGAAGAATAAAGTTCCCCAAAGGAGTCCGCCCGGCATTTCCGAAAACACATGAGGAAGAGTAACGAACAAAAGTCCGGGACCGCTGTTTGTAGGAACATTATAACTAAAACAAGCGGGAAAAATTATAAGCCCGGCGGTAAGCGCCACAAAGGTATCTAAAATAATTATCCAAATCGCCTCGCCCGTCAGGCGTTTCGACTTATCTATGTAGCTTCCAAATATGGCTATTGAGCCTATGCCGATGGAAAGAGTGAAAAAGGCTTGCCCCATAGCGGCAAAAACCGCTTCGCTAAGACCTTTTTCCATAAGGCGGTTGAAATCCGGCATCAAATAGTAAGAAAGCCCAGCCGAAGCGCCGGAAAGAGTCATGGAATTTAGCGCTAAAATCAGCATAAGACTTAAAAGAATAAGCATCATCCATTTAGTAATACGCTCCACGCCTTTTCTTACGCCCATGTAACAGATACCGCCGCCGATAAGTATTATCAAAAACGTGTTGCATCCCATTGTAACGGGATCTTCTACAAGATGGACAAATATCACAGGCACATTCGCATTTCCCGAATGAAACGTGCCACTTGCCATTTTATACAAATAATAAAGCATCCAGCCTGAAATAGTGGTGTAAAACATCATTAAAATTATGTTTCCGACAATTCCGGTGTATTTATGCAAATGCCACTTAGAGCCTTTAGGTTCAAGCGCGTCAAACGACATAGCTATACTTCTTTGACTTGCGCGACCTACGGCAAGCTCCGCCACTAAAACAGGCAACCCCATCAAAAGCAAAAACACCAAGTATAAGAGCACAAACGCGCCGCCGCCGTATTCCCCCGTTATAAAGGGAAAACGCCAAACATTGCCTAGGCCTATGGCGCAACCTGCGGACACCAAAATAAAACCTATTCTTGAGGAAAAATTATCTCTTTCCATAAAGCAAAATCACTCTCCGGTAAAACA
>JAFXOC010000332.1 GCA_017529085.1 Selenomonadaceae bacterium
GTATTTGGAAAGAATCGCCGAAGTGGCGGGCATGAAAATCGGCATCGTATCGGTGGGTCCCGATAGGGAAGAAACCATAGTTGTGGCAAATCAGTTGTTTGATTAAGTTTAAAAGTCAATTTTATATTTACTTTAAAAAGCAATTTTAAAAGATAAATAATTCGAGTATGAAAAAGGCGTCGCCTTTGTGTAATAGAGGCGACGCCTAAAAAAATATTAACCGGGAGTCCAGAGGGCTGCGCCCTTTGGTCGGGTCAAGGGGTGAAACCCCTTGCGGGGTTTGGGGCAGCGCCCCAATAAAAACGCCCCAATAAAAAGAGGTACTTACTTGAAAAAGAAAAAAACGTTTATATATATATCGATACTTTTGGTTTGTTTTGTTGGAGCGGTGCTTGCGGGGGCGTATTTCGCCACTTTTTCCTCCTCTAAGGACAAAAGACACGCCAGAACCGAAGAGCCTCCCAGAGAGGAACTTTTGACCGCCAACGATAAGACTACCATTATGATAATGGGCATTGACCCACGGGAACTTGAGCACGACGTGGGCAGAAGCGATACCCTTATGGTCGCTACGATTGACCCCATGCTTGATAAAGCTACTTTATTATCAATTCCGAGAGATACCAGGGTGCATATAGAGCGGCACGGTTACGATAAGATTAACGCCGCTTACGCTTATGGGGGCGAGAAGCTCACAAAGCGCACCGTTGAGGATTTCTTGGGGGTTAATCTGGATCATTATGTGCTTATCGACACTCGTTCCTTTGTGAAAATTATCGACGCTATCGGCGGCATTGATATCGACGTTGAAAAGCGTATGAGATACGAAGACCCGTACGACGACGACGGGGGGCTTCATATAAATCTTTATCCGGGAATGCAGCACATGGACGGCAAGACCGCCATTACTTACGTTCGGTATAGGGACGAAGAAGGCGACATTGGGCGAATAGAGCGGCAACAAAAGTTTATGAAAGCGTGTATGGATAAGTTTACGAGTCCTTCGATAATAACAAGGCTTCCCGCGCTTGTCAGCGAGGTTATGGACGCTATAAAAACGGATATGTCCATAACGGAGCTTCTGGCGCTTGCGGGAACCCTTAGAAACGCGCAGAAAAACGGGCTTGTCACCGAAATGGTGCCGGGCTATCCTATGTATATCGATGAGATAAGCTATTGGATACCGAATGTTTCGGCAATGCGAATGACATTGGCGGATACGTTGGGAGTGGTGCCGACGAGGGCTGTTCGCTCGCGTTGGGAAGAGACGGAAAGGGAATACGCCTCGTCTATCCCGAAGAATGCAAAGAAGGCTACGTCGGATAAGAACGTAGGCAAGGAGATAAAGCCCAAGAAGCGGAACGACAAGGATAAAGACGATACCGAGAAAAGGGACGACGGCAGCAAAAAGAAGATTTACGAAAATGAGTTTGACAACGAGGGCAATATAATAAAGAAGCGGGAAGAGAAGACGGAAGCGGGCAACCGAAAGAACGAAGCCGAAACTTCCGTAAAGCAGGAAGAAACTCCAAAAAAGACAGAGGTAAATACCGAAAGAAAAGAGGCCCCGGCAAACACGACGCGCGAGGAAGCGACGCCGCCTACGCAGGGAGCTGTCGGGAAGACGCAATGACGCAAAAAAGGAGCCTTACGGCTCCTTTTATTTTTCTTTTGTTTATGCTATAATAAATCCACGGATTGGAATTTTTTGCAAATTGCTTGCGGTCTGACTAACTGTGGGCAAAAAAATGCGACTTTCATTTTTATATGAAAGTCGCATTTTTTTACTATGAATTAATCAGGCTTGCATAGCCTCAATTTCATCCCAGTTGATGCCTAAAATTTTCGCCATAAAGTCTTCTTCGTTATCCGCCTCAACCGTGGCGCGTTTTACCGTTAAAGGAGATTTTTCGGCTTCTTGTTCATCGCTTTTTGCCGCTTTCTCGGCTTCCGCTTTTTCTTCAGCCTTCTTCTCCTTCGCTTCTTCCGCGCGTTTCGCCTGCGCTTCGCTCATCTTCTCAAGCTCGGCGAACATCTTCATATTGCCTTCGTCGTCTATCTTTATGGAAATCTTTTTAAAAGACACGCCTTCGCCAAGTTCGCCGCTCTCTTCAACCTTCTTGGTTATGCCGACGGCTTCGTCGACTTTGCCCATCATCTTATCGGCGTATTCTTCGTCGTTTGCCATCTTCTCAAGCTCTTCCGGCTTTAAGAGGACGCTGTATTTCTTGGTTGCGCCCGCCGTTGCGTTCTCGTCGTCAAGATTGTCCGTGACAAAGAAATCGTAATCTTTATACTTCTCTTTTAGTTTAGCCAA
>JAFXOC010000333.1 GCA_017529085.1 Selenomonadaceae bacterium
AAAGAAAAGAGAAAGAGAAAGAAAAAACTTTAATAATCTCTTTGAAGAAAATCACATTTTTCAGTTTTCTGTTTATTATAACTCATATCAAATTAAATTTCTAGTTTTTTCTTAAGTTTTTCAGAATAAAATCAGGATTTTAAATTTAAAAGTCTCCTTACCTCTCCCACCAAATAAAGCGATCCACAAGCAATTTTCAAACCCTCGCATTTTTTTAATTCGACAATTCCTTCTTCAATACTTTTTGCTACAGAAATTTTTCCCGTATGGTTTTTTACAATTAAAAGAAGTTCTTCTTCTTTCATAGCGCGTTCCGATACGGGTGAAGTCACTATAACTTCATCGGAAGGGCGAAGAAGAGTTTCTGCCATCTCGTCAACAGCTTTATCGGCAAGTACACCCAAAAGAAAAGTTCGATGTACATTAGGATAAATTTCATCCAAACTCTTGCGTAACGCTGACATTCCCGCCGGATTATGCGCCCCGTCTAAAAGAACGCCGTTAAAAAGCTCAAACCGTCCCGCCCAAACGGAATTTGAAATCGCCTTTAACGAAGTTTCTTTATTTATTCTCGGCTCTTGTTTTGCCAACACGGATAAGGTTTCAACGGCTATGGAACTGTTTTCTCGTTGATACGGCGCGTTCATTTTAAGGGAATAATTGAACGTTTCGCCCATATTGTCAGAAAAAATCAGCTTGTCCTCGTCTTTTTCAACAAAAAAATCTTCACCTAAAACATAAAGTTTGGAATTTTTTTCCGCAGCGACTTTTTTTATAATCTCAAGCGGCATACCTTGAGCTGCTGTCACAACGGGAATGTTTTCCTTTATAATCCCCGCCTTGTGTTTGGCGACACCATCTAGCGTACCGCCGCACTTATCGGCGTGTTCCAATGTTACGTTTGTGATAACGGAAATTTCGGGGAAGATCACGTTGGTGGAGTCCAAAAGACCGCCTAATCCCACCTCTATCACGGCGTATTCGACCTTTTGCTTTGCAAAATACAAGAACGCAACCGCTGTCAAAACCTCAAACTGTGTGGGACATTCCTCCCCCTCCGTCGCCATTTCGTCCGTTACTCGCTTTACTTCTAAAATCGTCGCTTCAAAATCTTTTTCGGATATGATTTCTCCGTCCACTTCAAAGCGTTCCTCGTAACATTCAAGATGAGGCGAGGTATATAGTCCAGTTCTTATGCCCGACGCTTTTAATGCGTCTGTGATAAACCTCGCCGTAGAACCTTTGCCGTTAGTGCCGGTGATATGAATTGTTTTGTACTTCTTTTCGGGATTGCCCAAACGAAGAAGTAACGTTTCAATTCGAGACAATCCCAACCGCACGCCGAACACCGCCAAATGAGAAAGATAACTCTCCGTTTCTGGGCTCATTTCATCTTCTCCAAAGCAGCGAACCGCTCTTTTGTGGCTTTTTCCTTTTCCATCAGCGCCGAAAGTTTTTCTCTCTCGTTTTCCACTACGTTAGCGGGGGCTTTTTTCGTGAAGTTTTCATTGTTTAACTTGCCTTCAGTCCGCTTGATATCCTTCTCCAAGCCGTCCAATTCTTTCTGCAATCTGGCAAGTTCCTTTTCAACGTCGATAAGTCCCTTCAAAGGCAGATAAACCTGTACGCCGTTCAATGCGCCGGACAATGCGTTTTCGGGCGCGTCGCCGGTTGCAAACGTTACGGGTTCCGCCGCTGCCAACGCATTCAAATAACCTGTGTGTTCTTGAAAGAGATTCTTCCCTAACACGTTCAAATATAGGAAGATTGCTTAGTA
>JAFXOC010000334.1 GCA_017529085.1 Selenomonadaceae bacterium
CGCACTCTTGCACGATATAGGAAAGGTAGTTTATCGCGCGGGAGCGGATAATCAAAACCACTCCAAAAGCGGTTTTGATTATCTAAAAAATTTCAAGCTTGATGATGAGATTTTAGACTGTGTGAGGTATCATCACGCAAAAGAAGTAAAATCCGCCGATATTGCAAAAGATTCGTCGGCGTATATCGTTTACATAGCGGATAATATGGCTTCAGCCGCGGATCGCCGAGATATTGACGAGGGCGAAGGCGGGTTTCAAAAGGATTTGCCACTCTCTAGCATTTTTAACCTTTTGAACAATAATAACGGCAAATCAAGCTACAGTCCTTTTTTGAACAACATAGAGGAAGAAATCAATTATCCCTGCGAAAGTGTTGCGGCTTTCGGCGCCGAGGCGTACAACAAAATCTTGGCGCAAATCGGAGACAACTTGAAAGGCGTTGAGTGGACAACCGATTACATTAACTCTTTGCTTAACGTTTTGGAGGCGAATCTCTCTTTTGTACCGTCATCTACGAATTTAAAAGAGGCGGCTGATATTTCACTCTATAATCACTTGAAATTAACCGCCGCATTTGCCTCAGCCATTTATGATTATTTGGAAGCCGGTAAAACTTCCGATTATCGTCAAAGGCTCTTTGCAGAATGCAAGCAATTTTACGATGAAAAAGCCTTTTTGTTGGCAAAGCTTGATTTATCAGGCATACAAAACTTTATCTACACCATTCATTCCGAAGGCGCATTGAAAAATTTGCGGGCGCGGTCTTTTTACCTTGATTTTATGACGGAACATATAGCAAGCGAACTGTTAAGGGAGTTAGGACTTACCCGCGCCAACTTGCTTTATAGCGGCGGAGGCGGTTGCGATTTATTGCTTCCCAATACGCAAAATACCGTAGATACGCTGAAAATATTCTGCGCTTCGGTTAATAAGTGGTTCGAGAGACATTTTGATATTGCGCTTTTTGTTGCCGCGGGCTTTGCGCCTTGTTCCAAATACGACCTTGAAAATCAGCCGAAGGGAAGTTACGCTAACCTTCATCGCATGAGAGCGGAGAGCATAGCTAAAAACAAGGCGCAACGCTATTCGTCGGAAGATATTATTGCGCTTAACACTAAAAGCCGAAGGGAAAACGCAAGGGAGTGTAAAATCTGTGGGCAAACCGATAATCTTACGGCGGATAATCTTTGCGGTATTTGCAACGCCCTCAAAAATTTATCGGCTCCTCTAATCAACGATGAATATGATTTTGTGGCTGTTGTTTCGGGCTCCGAGGCGGCTAAATTACCACTGCCGCAAAACAAATTTTTGACGTTGTGCGACGAACATCAAGCTCGCGACTATCAGTCATCTAACGCAACCATTTACGGCAAAAATAAATTTTTCACCGGAAAAAATGTAGCGGCGAAACTTTTAGTGGCGGATTACCACACCGGCGAAACTTTTGAGGAGTTGGCTAAATCTTCCACAGGCGTTAAACGCTTGGGTATTTTACGCGCCGATATTGATAATTTGGGCGCAACCTTCGCTTTCGGCTTCAAACGCAAAAAGGGCGACAGTCGCTATGTTACGCTTTCGAGAACCGCCGAATTATCGCGTCAACTTTCGGTATTTTTCAAACTTCACATAAGAAAAATTTTGGAAAATCCTAAATTTACCATGACGGGCGCAAAAAAGGAAAAACGCCGCGCCGCTGTGGTGTATTCCGGCGGCGATGACTTGTTTATAGTGGGTGCGTGGGACGATATTATTGAGCTTGCGGTAGAC
>JAFXOC010000335.1 GCA_017529085.1 Selenomonadaceae bacterium
AGAGCCATGAGCCCGGAGCAAAGCCGTTTCTTGCAATCAACCGCTGAGATTTTTAATATTCGGGCGGAAAATTGCGGTTCCGTGGAACAGGCTAGGGATAATATTCGCTTGGCTATGAAAAAGTTGCCCTTCCCTTTGTGGTGCTTAAAGTCTACACTGTCAAAAAAATCATTGCGTACAAACGACAATACCGTGGCGAGAACCATAGATTGTTATATGGGAATAGTCAACACCGCCAACATTGGGGCCGCAGGAGAAAGCGACTTGGCGAATGAAGCGGGGCAGTTATTCATTGATAACGCCGAACTTGTCGTTGACATGAAAAATTTGGTTAAAAGCGATGTAATTGTAGAGGGTATGCGACAATATACAGCCGATTTCAGAGGCGGCGAACTGATTGATTTGTCTGCGAGAATAGGAACGGGGGCAAATTATCTTGACGAAGTAAAACGCAAATTTAACGCGGACGAAGCAAATTGGGTGTGGAACATTGAAACAGCCGACGATAAATTGTCGGACGTTATTTTGGAGTATCGCATTATCGAAGAAAGCAACAAGAGTCTGCCGAGAACATTCTCCATATCGGAGACGGCGAGGGCATGGAATCAAAAGACGGGCAATTTGCGGATAGCCTATGAAGCGCTTACGCCCGAAGCGGAGGGCATGAAAAATATATTATCCTTGTTGTATAAGATAAGGCAACAGGGAGTTTTGCCGGAACAGGACAAAAAAGCCTTTTACGACGCGCTTGTAAACGAAAGGGAAGCCTTTGAAAGCTTTTACAACGGTCAGTTTGAATATTTTCGCAAGGTTGCGAAACCCTATTTGCAGGATTTGACGACAGAGGAGGCGGAAGAATTTTTCGGTACGCTCTCTAGTAATCAATTCGCAAAAACAAGAAGCGAATATTTCCGCTATGTGGAAGAGGAGATAAAGAAATATACGGAATCTCAAGCTAAAGCGAAGTTGAAAAAATTGTGGCTGGAAAAGACCGGCGCAAAGTCGCCCCGCGATTGGTCAAGGAAATACAATACGCCGATTTTGTGTATGTTTGACGAAAACGAACGCAAAAAAGCTCGCGAAGTTTTCAAAACTTTAAATTCCAACGCGCCGTTGAAAGATGAAATAGATTTGGCGTTTTTGTACTTGAAACAAGCGAATTTCTACGACCGTCTAAACGACGCCGACGAACGCGATAAACGCTTTACGGAACGGGTTGTGGGAAATTACGGCGTTATTTTGAAAGATACGAAAGCCGTAAGGGATTATCTGAGCGAAAAAACAACCGTCGAGCCGTATGAATGGATGGACAGCGAGGAAGTCCGCCGCAAGCTGGAAGATTTTGCAAAGCGAGAATATCAGACGTCGGCTTGCGCGGACGCGCTTGATATTATAGACGGGTTAAGCGAAAGAGCGCTCAAGCAGTATCTGAAAGACCTTGTGGGGGACAGCATGAACGTTGGTATAGAAATTTTAAAGCAGGGGAGAAAGTAAAATGGAGTGTCAAACTCTCTCAAAATGTCTGGAAGAAATACGCGCGTATATCGACGGGAACATGACGGGTTTTCCGCTTTTAATCAATACGCAAAACTACGAGGATTTTAATAAACTCAGAGAGAGTCTTGAATCCGACGTAACGATGGAGAAACTTTACGTTTCGGATATGACGCCCGAAGGCGAATTGCCGGATTTGGGCGGGATATACGGCAGAGACTTTAAAAAGAGAGTTTGTGCGCTGATAGGCGTGTCGCAGGGTTTGATGCTTAGAGGAGCGAAAGCGCTCATGGAAGAACTTCGGCAACTTGCCACAAGTTCTTTTCGCGGACGCATGATTATTCTTCTTTCGCATTGCGAATCTTATTTAAGGGATCTGATAAATGAAGACGGAAGACTGCCGAAAAGGATTCTGTTTTGGCAAGGCGTAGCGTCGACCCTTCCTGCAATTACCGTAGCAAACGGAAACGAAACCGATAAAACTTTATATTTGCGCGGAGTGAAGGGGCTTGTTTACGCATTGGAGAGGTATTCGGGAATTCCCGCAGATAAAGAATTTATCGTATCGACTGCCTATTCTCCCTTTGCTTTTGCCCATAGTCTTTACCCGATTAAACAAGAAGCGACGCCATACGAAAGGCTCACGCAAAAATACCCCGTTTTAGCCGAAGGCGATATAGACGAAAAATTCGGCGCGGAAGCGGATTGGAGATGGCTTTCGGAAGAACTGACAAAATGCGGGACGGTAGAAAATCTTATCGAGAGATATTTTGGGGATGTGAACTCCCTTTTCTGGCAACTTTCTAAAGTGCTCAAAGAAACGGACGAAAAGAAAAGATGGCTATATTGGCTTTTGTTAAAAATTTATACGCCAAAGGGAAATTATTTTCACTTCGCGCTTAGTCGGGGCAACTCTCTTTCGGAGTTTGAAAAAGAACT